>NZ_JAXBME010000014.1 GCF_033963835.1 Cytobacillus sp. IB215665 | reverse complement strand
CATCACCCACTTAACCTTCACTCGCTTCGCATTGTTTTGGTTTGAAGTGGAGGTCTTCTGTCTAGGGTTGATAAAATGCTTTCGCATACGAGGGTTCATTAATGCAGTGTAGGAGATCACTCTACTTAGCTAGATTAGTTGAATTAACATTAATAAGTACATTAATGCTTATCTTCCATCCACTCTCTTTTCGCTTCAGCAAAGCACGTAGGAGTTTCATATAAGCGAACAAACTCAACCCTAGCACCTTTCAATTTATCTTTTCTCATTTCAATTGACTCATGCATTTGCTCATAAATCCATACAACCATGTTTTCTGCTGTCGTATTCATAGGGGGCAACATTTCATTTATATAACGATGATCTAGGAAAACTTCAATGTTATTTGTCCATATATCTTTGATTTCTCCAAAATCTATTACTAATCCTATGTCATTAACGTAACCACTTATACCAAAAACAACTTTGTATGTGTGACCGTGCAAATTTTTACACTTTCCATCATAACAATGTAAATGATGTGCAGCATCAAACGTAAATTCTTTGCTTACTAATACACGTTTTGTATGATATTTTAGTTGACATCTATGAATATCCTTATCAATTTTTTGAAGCTTATTAACAATATTAAATCCATACATGCTGTAAAAATCCCTTCTGATTGCATTTATTATTTACCTCTTAAATGTTAACAAATTTTTAAATTTGCATGAATGGACAATTTGTGAACGATACATTTAACAACCATGAGCAGCAATTACTATAGCAATTAATTATATTGCTCATAAACAATTATTATTCTTATAATACATTCACTATTTCTATCAAAAAAAGATACGTCACCCAAAAAGGATGACGTATCTCTATGAGATCATTATTAGTTATTGACAGCTTCTTTTAACGCTTTCCCTGCGACAAATGCTGGCACTTTACTTGCAGAAATTTGAATCTCTTCACCTGTTTGCGGATTACGCCCTTTTCTTGCAGCACGTTCACGGACGACAAAATTACCAAAGCCAATTAATTGAACCTTTTCTCCTTTTGTCAATGGTTCCTGAATTGCGTATAATACAGCATCTACTGCCTTCGCAGCATCTTTTTTGCTCAACTCCGCCTTCTCTGCTACAACATTTACTAATTCTGATTTATTCATAATCTTTCAATCTCCCTTAGTTTAATTTTTTTCACTATCATATTGCCCTAGCTTAAGGAAAAATATACGTGTTTATATAAAAACTTCCATAAACCTGTTGAATTTATTCTTTCTTTGTTGATTGTATTTTCGATTCTGTATTCGTTATCTCAGAAAATGCATGCTGTGCAAGGGATCCAATTACAGCATCATCCATTGGTGGATTATGAAGCCCTGCTCGAACATTACGATAATATCTCTCGAGTGGTCGATCGTTAAACAAGCTTTGGGCACCTATAATACGCATTGCCTTATCTACTACTGAGAGAGCACTGTTTGTCACCACATGTTTTACTGCACCTAATTCAGGAATAAGCAATTGTTTATGTTGAGATGTATCGTATCGTTCTGCAACTGAATACATAAAATGGCGTGCTTGCATAAGTTCCAGCTCCATTTCTCCTGTCATTCTTTGGATGTTTGGCAGTTCACTAATTGGTCCACTTATACTACTAGGTGAATATGTATGAGCAAAATGTAAGGCATAATTACGTGCCGCAATAGCTATACCCATATAACAGGCAGGAATATGAAGTAACCATCCATTTGCTAATCCTTTTCTTTCTCTTGTATTTTTTTCAACTAGAAATTTTTCTTCTACCTCAACTTGGTCTAAAACAAGATCGTGACTGCCAGTTCCACGCATGGACATTGTATCCCATGTTTCCTCAATTCGAAGACCAGTGGAGTCACGAGGTATTAAAAATTCACATAATTGATTATCAACAGCTGCACTAACAAGAAAGAAATCCAATGTAGGAGCCATCGTAGTAAAGGTTTTTCGTCCATTAATAATCCAGTTTGAGTTCTTTTTTTTAGCATAAGTTTGTGGTTTACCACCCCGTGTAGGGCTTCCAGTTTGCCGTTCAGTTGCAGCTCTATTAATCAGCTTTCCTTTTTTCACTTGATCACAAAGATAGGTTAACATATTATGCTCCCATCTACTTTTTTCTGTTATATCCATGACACAACCTATATGCCAACCAATTGAGAGTGCTGTAGCTCCATCACCTTGTGCGAGCCTTTCCTGTAGCAAAACAAGCTCATACAATGAGATGTTTTGCCCCCCAAATTGTTTAGGAATCGTTAATGATGTATATCCAGCTTCCTTTAGTTGTTCAATATTGTTAAATGGAAAGGTTCCATGATTATCATAATGTTTCTCACGTTTTGCAAACTCGTCTGCAAGCTTACCTATCTTGTTATACCACTCTTGTTGAAAGGGAGTTTTCACAAAATCTAAGCCCATGATGTTTCACCTCAATGATTTTTATTATGGCTCTTTCCTTACATTTTGTTACTACTTTTGCTTAAGGCTATTTTCGTAAGCTTTTGTTGCTATTATCACCAAATTCGTACCAAAAGAAGTCGCTCCATACGTAAGTCACCATATTAAAGAAGAAAAGATGCCACGAACTCTAGTTGTGTAAATACTTATTTCCTAATAAGGCAAGCAACAATTTCAATGCGATAACAACCTTGTTTATTAAATATGAGGCTTATGCAAATATTATCGTTTTATAAAAAAAGACACGTCAAAACTCTATGTATAGTTTGTTTCTTAGTACAATAACATCAATCAATGTAAACGCAGCCTTTAGTATAGTTTATCAAATGTTACCTTATTCTGACGGATAACCTTTTTCAATTCAAGTAAAAAAGCCTCTTTTCCAATAAGGTATTTAAGAGGCTTTTACGACTGTTCATATTAATATATGTGACTATGTTATTTTTTGGAACTAATTATACTTTTACCAATAGGTGTTAAGTTATTTTCGAAATCCTTAAGAGGAATTTCAAAACTTGGCAAACCAGATGCATACGATGTTAATTCGTAGGCTTTAAATTGAACAACAATGGCACTGTCTTTAATAAAATAATTAAAGTTTACGTCTAGACGATCAACTGTAACTAAAGCATCTTCAAAATATTCTTCAGGTTGTTTAGAGATTTCTTCTTTAATCTTGTTGTTTATTTCTTTTTGAAAATGAAAGTCAGATTTAAATAAATCACTCACATAGATCAATTCACCTGTTTCTAAATTAAAGTTATATCCAACAATTTCTGTATTTGAGTGTGCTCCCCCAGCATATTGTGTGTATGTGACTGGTATACTGATAATCTGATCATTATTAAACGCTACTTCATAAGTTGCATCACCACTAAAACCAAATGACACTTCACCATTAAGGTCTAAATACGTTTGGGCAAATTGATTACGCAGTCTATTTTTAAAGTCTATGATTTCATAGTCCATTATCGTATTAATTCTTTGTAATGAAGAAATATTATTTTCATTTTCAATTACTGGGATGTTAATCGTAAATATTGAAGAAATTTCTTCCAAATTCTCGCTTGCTGTTTTATTAGTTATTGTTAGAACGTTTTGATCCTTATCAGATTGTTTTACTAGTACTGATTCTTTTGCTTTAGCCTTTTCAGGTACTTGCATAAAGCCAGTCACTGTACCTCCTACAAGCAATGCAGACAATACAGTTGTTACTATTACTTTGTTTCGTTTCATGTAATATTCCCCTTTCAATTACTTCTCTATATTTATCCTCCATTTCATTTTAATAGCAAAAGGGAAATGATTAGTTACAAACAAGTTACAATATAGTTATTATAGGATCTTTTCGACAACTTTGTTGCTAATATCAAGAATTAGATATATATGTGTCATTATGTTAGAGAAGAAAAAATGCCACAAATACTTGGTTTTACATATTTAGTTCTTAGTACGAAAAGCAACAATTAATGAAAAAACAGCCTTTAACTAAGGCTTTTTGTACATACACTTCAACAGTCTAAATGATGTAATTATGTACAAATAATAACGCAAAGAATTTAGCATTCATGTTAAAATTGTTGTATATTTTAAGCTTGCTTAACAATAATGCCGAGAAATTTTACATATTGAATTAGATTTAATGAAAAGAGACTTATTTTTGTTTTGCAAAACATACAACGATGAGGTGGAAAATGATGAGGTTACAAGAGATAGCATCCCTTTTCACTATTAAGCGAACTGAAGGGAACTTAGAAACAGAAATAACGGGCTTACAGATGGACTCAAGAAAAATAGTAAAGGGAAATTTGTTCATTTGTGTTCCTGAAATAAAAGGTTTTTTAAAGGATAGACACCTTTTCGCAAAAGATGCAGTAAAAAATGGTGCAGCAGCACTTATCGTTGAAAAGGATGTAGAGGATGTAGATGTAAAAATTCCAAAGATATTTGTTAAAGATGCAAGACACGCCTTAGCAATTATTGCTTCACACTTTTATAATTATCCATCTCACGAGATGAAACTTATTGGGATAACTGGAACAAACGGGAAAACTACTACATCTTACATCATAGATAAGATACTATCAGATTATAACTATACAACAGGTTTGATGGGAAACAATGGGACAAAAATTAACGGTAAAGTAGTCCCTTCTGATATAAATACACAGGAACCTCCAGTACTGCAACATAACCTTCGAAGAATGAGGGATTGCGACACAGATTATTGTGTAATGGAAGTTACATCTCAAGGGTTAGATATGAATAGAGTGTTAGGTTGCAACTTTAGAACGGCTATTTTTACAAACCTTACTCAAGATCACATTGATTATCACGGAACGTTTGAAGACTACAGAAATACAAAAGGTCTATTGTTCACTAGATTAGGTAATACATTTAATCCAAATGAAAAAAAATATGCTATTTTAAATGCTAATGATCCATCTTACCACTATTTTCGCAAAATAGCCTCATCAGAAGTTATTACATATGGGATAAACAATGATGCAGATATTTCTGCCACAAATATAAATATGACATCAAAAGGGATTCATTTTCATCTTGCTACTTTTAAAGGCGAAGTTGACATAAACCTCCAATTAGTAGGACTGTTTAATGTCTACAATGTATTAGCAGCTATAGCAGCAACATTAGTTGAAGGCATCCCACTTCAAAGCATTAAAAAAAGCTTGTCTCAATTAAAAAGTATCGATGGTAGAATGGAGGTTATCGATGAAGGTCAAGATTATGTTGTTTTAGTAGACTATGCACATACACCTGATGCTTTAGAAAATGTACTAACTTCCATTAAAGATTTTGCAACTGGGAGGGTAATTACTGTATTTGGATGTGGTGGAGATAGAGATACGTTAAAACGACCAATAATGGGTAACATAGCTAGCAAATACAGTGATATTGTAATAATTACTTCTGATAATCCACGTTCTGAAGACCCACATAACATTATGACTGATATTAATCAAGGGATCATAGAGTCCCCTTCACTACAATATGACAACATAGTTAACCGTGAAGAAGCTATCAATCAAGCTATTAAGATTGCTGCAAAAAATGATGTTGTGCTGATAGCTGGTAAAGGACATGAAAAATATCAAATTCTAAAAGATAAAACCATTCAGCTTGATGATAAAGACATCGCTCGTAAAGCCATTATAGGAAAAGAAAGTAAAAGAACATAATATTCTAAAAGCTAACTTAGGTATGTGTAGAGAACAGTCTGTCATAAAGATTGATGAATAATAAAGCTTTTAACCTTGGTATACATTTTTTTGCCTCCGTCGAGATTATAAGACGGAGGCAAAAATGTACAGTTAATACATTTATGTCTTTGTATGATGATTAGTTAAAAACGTTATAAGTTGTTATCCCTTATAACGTCATCACAATAAAAATATCATGTTATCACAACCCAGAACCTTCGATCCAAAAGGCTGTTTTCGCATTAATTGAACTTAAAAATCCTTGAGAAAAAATTAATTAAAACCCCTATTTATTTATAAAATGAATATATAAAGATCAATATTCTCAATTCGTACTAAATATAATTTATGAAAAAAATTCATAGGTGATTTCTATCATTTTTTCTGGACACTCTACAACAGTCCAATGACCACATTTATCGATTTCTACTAGTCTGGCATGAGGGATATATTTAATCAACAAGTCTTCAATTAAAGTTGGTGTTAAAATATCATGACTACCTTGGGCTACTAAAATTGGTATATTTGAGAGCAAAGCTAACTTTCGTGATAAGTCAAAGTTGTTTAGTATATCCTTTCCTATCATTTCATTAACTACATGATTATTAATGGTTTTTTCTTTACGGTTTAAGGCTTCTGTATTATATACATAATAAGGGTCTAAAATACTAAAAATTTGATCCAGAGCCGAATGGTCAGTTTTTAATCTCATTTCTAATTTGGCTAATTTGTCTTTTTCCTCTTTGGGAAGTTTTTTCTCTACTTCTCTTCCAAACATTTCAAAGCCTTCTTTTGTTACTCCGATTGCAGCAGTTAATAGTATTTTGTTTACTCTGTTCGGATATGTTGCTGCATATAATAATGCAAGCATTGATCCCCAAGACTCACCAAATAAGTTAAGCTTGTTATAACCTAATTTTTCACGAAGTAATTCCAGTGTGTTTACTTCATCTGCCATAGAATAATCATGTTGTTTAGATCGTTCTGATTTACCACAACCTCTTTGATCATACAATATTAATTTATAATCTTTCGCTAATGGGAGAATATGTGGCAAAAAGAAGCGATGCTCACTTCCAGGACCTCCGTGAAGAAAAACAATCGGTTCGCCTTCACCAACACTAGTCGTATAAAAATTACTTCCATTAACATTTATGTATTTTTCAGAATATTTCAAACCCTGCACTTAATCTCCTCCTAAATATATCTAACTCATAATAAATATAAGGTAAAATTCTAGTGTTCTGATTACAAAATATCATAATTTCTTTAGAATTGCTCTCTTATTCTAAAAAGCTTTATTCCAATTATGAGCGGCACCGAATCATGGTTATTCCGTACTTTCTATTTTGGTTTAGTTAGCCTTCATCATTCATATACCTATCTATCTGTTCATCAAAATTTATCTTTAACCTGTCCTCAGCCTATATTCTACAAAAGTTAAAACATCTTTTTCACAAGGCTGTTTTCGTATAGATTGTTGCTTTCTTGACCATCTCACAGTTAGTTTCAATAAAAATTCCTCTTAAACTACGCATTCTAACTATTTGTAACTGATGTGTAATTTACTAGGTGAAGAAACACTCACTATAACATTTCCATTCATATACTAATTATCAAAACATTCCTTTATTAACGCGAAATATCCTTCTTCTGAACGGTTTAATAATAAGTGGAAAAATTGATTGAAAGGGGGTTTCACCACTGTGATTATAAGGAGGACGAGTTTGCGTCCGAGAAGGTGCCTTTTCCCCGGCTATAGATGGTGTGGCCCAGGCTGTAGTGGACCTGGTGCTCCAATCAATGATGTTGATGCAGCATGTAAGGCACATGACGAATGCTACCGTATATACGGCAGAACTTATGAATGTGATTTAATGTTTGTTCGCCAACTACGCCCAAAAGTCAATCCTTATACTGAAAAAGGCCGTCATGCTCAACTGATGTATAATTTTATGAAGTCTCGATTGTAAAATTTCCACAACAAAAAACTCTAAAGTTCTTCTATTAACGATTTCTATGAATTAACTTGAATAGCAGTTTAGCATACAGAGAACAACTATATTATCCTGATTTAATGTAGCTACCTAAGAATTGAAGAAAATTATTAGATATTAAAAGGGCTGTCTCTATACAGATACAGCCCTAATCAGCGTAAACTTACGTTAAAATTGTTTATTGTTCGATTCACACCAAAACTATTATCAGCTTAATCATGTTCAATATACTTAAAATAATCAAAATCCGCATGCTTCTGTTGACCAGTCAAATCTTGTACTGCCATGCCAATAAACGCCCCGGTGAAAGCTAATTCAGTAGCCGAACCATCTTCATAATTAGTGATGTAATCATCAGAAAGAATACTAGCATCCAATTCAGCACCGATTTTTTCCCATTGGACTTTATCTTCTGAATAATAGAATTGTAGTTTTTGGTGATCAACAGTTATCTTTAACAATATGTTAGCCGACTCTTCAACTGATACCTTCTGAAAACTCAGTTCATTATATCTACCCTTATCACAGCTAATCAAGCCGATATGCTTACCTAATTCTTCATCATAACTTATATATAAGTAATAGTGATTATTCGTATTATAGTAATACACTAACCCAGCCATTTGTTGAAAATTGCTCGGGTCAAATTGAACGGCTGTCTCCGCTTCAAACGTAAATGCTTGCTGCCTTCTAGCAAGTAGGCTTTGTTTATGAAGTGAGTTCAGCGATTCTCTGCCTTTCACTCTTAAATAGCCTGGCCTTGTCGTTAATGAAACCCACTCCTCGCTTGCAAATTCGCGCAATGCGCTAAGATGGATATTGATTTGTTCTTTATTAAAGTGATCAATTTCACAATTTTCTTCGAAGTAGTGCTCAGATAATTGCGGGGCATTGACCTCAACTTTTGGGTTATTTCCTTCTTGAAGCCTTAACCAGCCATCATCAGTCCAATACACCTTCTGAATCGCTGTCTCACGTCCTAATATACACCTCATTTGCGGCTTAAGAGGACGACTACATAAATGGACAATATACCATTCATTTGATTGGGTCTTCACTAGACTGGCATGTCCGGCTTTCTGCAATAGTAAGTCTGCATGATTCTTTGACGTTAACATTGGATTTAATGGATCAACTACATACTCCCCTAGTAAAGATTTCGAACGAGCAATTGTAACAGCATGCTCGTACCCCGTTCCACCTTCGGCTACCATTAAATAATAATAATCATCTTTTTTATACATATGAGGGGCTTCAGTGCAACCAAGATTTGTTCCTTTAAAGATTTGACGGGTTGGACCTATTAGCTTTTGCTCTTCTTCTGAATACTGTTGCATAACGATTCCATGAAAAGGATTTTTGCCCTGTCGATGATCCCACACCATATTTAGTAACCATTTCTTTCCGTCATCATCATGAAACAATGATGGGTCGAAGCCACTACTATTCAAATAAACAGGCTCTGACCATGGACCCATAATATCCTTTGCAGTAATGAGGTAATTATGTGTATCTTTATATGCTCCAGTTAAGCTTTTTACGTGTGTGTATACAAGATAAAATATGCCATTTTCATAACTAAGACAAGGAGCCCATACGCCACCTGAATCGGGATTTCCAAGCATGTTCAATTGACTTTTGCGTGTTAAAGGATGAGTCAACAAGCACCAATTTTTTAAATCCTTTGAATGGTGTATTTGCACACCGGGTGTCCATTCAAATGTAGATGTAGCGATGTAATAATCCTCACCAACTCTTAAAATAGAAGGATCTGGATTAAAACCTTTTAAAATGGGGTTTCTTATCATTGACATCAATTTTTCCCTCCTATATTGTCTTGGTCAAACCGTAACAACTGCACGTGTCTCCGCTGATTTAACCATGGCCATAATAACTTTCAAAGAAGCTAACCCATCTTCTCCAGTAACTAATGGCTGCCTTTGATGAATAATACTATCTACAAAGTTATTAATAACACCGCTGTTTGTATCATGCTGATTCGTATCGTATTGATAAGTTAGTTTTTTACCATCAATTGTAGTTATTTCAATATCAAATTTGGAGTTATGATTTATTTTTATGCTGCCTTTTTCAAGATGAATAATTGTACTATCATCTCCATCACCATAATAAGTCCAAGAAAAAGAAGCTGTTCCGAGAGCCCCCTTTTTAGTTTTAAGAATTCCAACGATGTTATCACAAACTTCTATCGGACTTCCCTCTTCGTCCTTTTTATGAAGTGCTCCTTGAAAGGAACTTACTTCTTCGATGTCATCATTTAATAAATAACGTAAAAGATCAACCTTATGTATACCTAGATCTCCTGCTACACCAATAAATGATCGCTCTTTCTTAAAAAACCATGTTGCATTACTTTTCGTTACACCCCAATGCTCAGGGCCTTTATGACCAAAGCTTGTGTTAAATGTTAAGACTTTCCCTAAAGTACCACTATGTATTATTTCTTTAGCTTTATTGTGAGCTTTCGTAAACCTCTGGTTTTGAGCTATCATAAGAATTTTACCTGATTCTTTTGCGGCTTTTATCATTTTTTCAGCATCACTGATTGTGTTTGCAATTGGTTTTTCACATAACACATGCTTATCATTAAGTAGTGCTTGTGTGGTTACTATATGATGAGACTCATTAGAGGAACAATCACTAATTGCATGAATAGATGGGTCTTTATATAATTGCTCAATCTCATCAACTACCTTACCATTAAAGATACTGGCAAGTCTCTTTGCCCTATCTAAATTACGATCATAAAAAAACACATCTTTCACGTGTGGATGATTCGTGTACTCTGGAGCATGACGGAATTCTGTTATAGACCCACACCCAATTATTCCAACATTAATTTTCATATACTGTCTCCTCGCAACAAATAAAATCATTCAATCCATAAACCGAAAACATACTCATTACTAAATGGGGAAAACAACAACAATGATAATACTATTTTAACATATAAGAAACTGACCCCCGATGTCGCAATAGAGCACCAGAGGTCAGCTCCCATTATATAAATAAATTTATATTTGATTCTTCAGCTTTACCTAAATATGTTGCAACACCACCGATTTGAATACCGTCAATAAGTTCTTCTTGATGAATACCCATAACCTCCATACTCATAGAACATACAATCATGTCAACGCCTAATTCCATCGCTGTATGCATAAGCGTTTCTAAATTATCAATATTTTTATTTTCCATGACCCTTTGTATCAGTTTTACGCCTAGGCCACCCATATTCATATTTGATATAGGTAATTTATTTGATCCCGCAGGCATCATCGCTCCAAACATTTTACTCGTAAAATCTTTATCTTTTTTCTGGGATATTGTTTTTCAATGAAGCAATCGCTTTGTCATAGTCTTGATCAAAGACGATTAAAGTTACACCTTTTTCTTCTGAATGAGCAGGAAGCTCCGGTGTTGAACTCATGTCTGCATGACCTTTTCCTTTTTGGATGAAAACTGAGTATTCAGCATCGTTTTGTGATTTGGATAAAAAGGTGTTACCAGTTTTGTCACACCATTCCTCAATATCTCTAGCGAAGCCTGGATCTGTTACTTTTATTTCTAATATATCACCTGGATTCATCGTATCCATTCGTTTAAATACTTCAGTAATTGGGCCCGGGCATTGTAAACCTATACAATTAAGCTCTATTGTTGGTTTAGCGTCTTTTTTTTTATCAATATTTGATCGTTATCGGTACATACTTTGTCATTTTTCACATTGTTATTACTGCGTCCTTTTTTATCTCTTTCGTAATAACAATATGTTTTATAGCCACCACTTAAATTGTATGCATCGAATCCATGTTGCTGTAGAATACGAGTCGCTAAATAGCCACGTAATCCTACTTGACATGTAATGTAAATTGGCTTATCTTGCGGTAATTCTGCTAATTGTTCTCGCAAGTCACCCAGTGGAATGTTCACGGAACCTTCAATATCTCCAAGCTCCAATTCCATCGGTTCACGAACGTCGATTAAATAACCTCCGTCATTAATTATTTCATCTATTTGGTCAAAATGAACTACGTTCAACTCTTTATCTACTACATTAGTTGCTACATATCCTAACATATTAACTGGATCCTTAGCTGAAGAGTACGGAGGTGCATAAGCTAGCTCTAAATCTGGTAAATCATGAACATACAATCCACCTTTAATGGCTGTAGCAATTACGTCAATTCTTTTCTCAACTCCATTAATTCCCACGCCTTGCACCCCAAATATTTTTCCACTGTTCGGGTCAAAAGTCATTTTAAGTGAAACGGGATTTCCTCCTGGATAATAACTCGCATTAGAGTTTGGATGTACGTGCACAGCTTCGAAAGTAATGTTCAAGTGCTTTAATGTTTTTGCATTATTCCCTGTTACTGCTACAGTTAAATCAAACACTTTGGCTACTGCAGTACCTAAAGTTCCTTTGTAAACAACATTTAAACCATAAATATGATCTGCAGCTAAACGGCCTTGACGATTGGCAGGCCATGCTAACGGAACCATTGTTGCTGTGCCTAATATATAATCCTTTACTTCAATTGCATCACCAATTGCATATATATTTTTATCAGTTGTTTGAAGGTGCTCATTAACTACAATGCCACCACGTTTTCCTACTTCTAACCCAGATTCAATGGCAAGTTCATTCTCTGCTTGAACACCGATTGATAAAATGGTAATATCACTGTCTATCTCTTTACCACTGTTCAACACAATTGTTTTACCATTATTTTTGAAAGCTTTAACTCTATCCTCTAAAATGAGATTTACATTCTTGTCACGTAAATGCTCATGAACAATCGCAGCCATCTCTGGATCAAGTGGGGCCATCACTTGTTTACCGAGTTCAACTACTGTCACGCCAATGCCGCGATGATGAAGGCTTTCTGCCATCTCAAGCCCGATAAACCCACCACCAACGATAACCGCTTTTTTTGGTTGTTGCTGATCTACCCACGCTTTTATGCGATCGGTGTCTGGGACATTTCGTAAAGTGAACATGTTTCTCGCTTGCTCAAGACCTTCAAATGGGGGAACTATTGGTCTTGCTCCTGGAGATAAGATCAACTTGTCATATGTTTCTTTATACTTTTTACCAGTTTGTACATGTTGCACCGATACAGTCTTTTCTTCACGGTTGATTTTTACTACTTCTGAAAAGTTTCGAATATCTAGATTAAACTTCTTACTCATCCCCTCAACAGTTTGAACGAGTAGACTGTCTCTCTGCGGAATCACTTCACTAACATGATAAGGTAAACCACAGTTTGCGAAAGATATATATTCTCCACGTTCAAACATGATAATTTCTGCATTTTCATCTAATCTTCGTAACCTTGCTGCTGCTGTTGCTCCACCTGCAACTCCACCGACTATCACTATTTTCTTTTTCATTGTCATTGTCATCCTCCTCAATTACCTATATGGGTATATAATTTGTAAAAAAATATATTTGCTCAATGTTTCACAAATGATTTGTTATTTAGTACACCTACATAATACTGTATACATAGTGTCATTGTCAATATACCCCTGTATGTATATTTTGTGACATCTTTTTTCACTTATTTATCACTTTGTTTTATTGTTTAATGATCCTTCTCGTTATCGTAGATTTTATCGGTCAATTCGTAAGCTTTATGGGTCAATTCCACATATTTATCCCTCAAATACTGTCATCATCATAAAAAGAAGTAACACGATGTTTCGTGTTACTTCTTCTTTAATTATTTCATAAGTGTAGGTGAGTATGATGTAACGATGTTGTATGCTTTGTCAACCTCTTCGGCTGAAGGTGGATTTGTATCAATCAATTCATTGTCCAAACAAAGTGCTTTCCATTTATATTCACCCATTTTATGATAAGGTAGTATTTCTACCTTTTCAACATTCGATAACGTACCTATAAATTGTCCAAGTCGGTCTAAATCTTGTACCTGATCTGTATATCCTGGAACGAGAACATGTCTAATCCATAAAGGAATCCCCTTATCATTTAAACGCTTTGCAAAAGAAATCGTATTATTATTAGATAAACCTGTAATGTCTTGATGTTTTTGTTCATCTATATGTTTAACATCAAGCAGAACAAGGTCAGTCAGACTTAAGAGCTCATCCAAGTTAGCGGGTTGTAATGACCCCGCTGTATCTAATGCAGTATGAATGCCGAGTTCTTTACATTTCTTAAATAAATCAATGACAAAATCAGCTTGAACTAGTGGTTCTCCACCACTTACAGTAACACCACCATTTGAAAAGTTCATATAAGACATATATTTTTTAATATCTTCAATTAAATCATTCGTATCTTCTTCTTTACCTCCAGTTACTTTCCAAGTATCTGGGTTATGGCAGTAAATACAACGTAACGGACAACCTTGTGTGAATACGATATAACGTAATCCTGGTCCATCTACTGTACCACAAGTTTCAACTGAATGAATTCGTCCTATCATGCTGATCACATACTTTCGTGGAATGTTCTATTAATGACGTCGATCTGTTGCTCACGAGTTAACTTAATAAAGTTCACTGCATACCCAGAGACACGAATTGTTAATTGTGGATATTTCTCTGGATGTTCCATTGCATCTAGTAATTGCTCTCTTTCAAATACATTTACATTAATATGATGTCCCTCTTGTCTCATATAACCATCTAAAATCGAGACAAGGTTACTTGTTCTCGTGTCAGCTTCTTTTCCGAGAGATTTTGGAACCATTGAAAAAGTACAGGAGATTCCATCTAAACAGTCTTCGTAAGGAAGCTTAGCTACTGAATTCAGCGAAGCTAGTGCACCTTTTTTATCACGTCCATGTAAAGGGTTTGCTCCCGGTGCAAATGGCTCACCAGCTTTTCTACCATCAGGAGTTGTACCTGTTTTTTTACCATACACCACATTTGATGTGATCGTTAAAATGGATTGAGTAGGCAATGAATTACGATAAGTCGGGTACTGGCGTAACTTATTCATGAAATTCTCAACTAACTCTGTTGCAATTGAATCAACTCGGTCATCATCATTTCCGAACTGAGGGTAATCTCCTTCGATTTCAAAATCTACAGCGATTCCGTATTCATTTCTAATTGGGCGCACTTTTGCATACTTAATGGCACTTAATGAATCTGCTACAACAGACAATCCAGCAATACCACATGCCATCGTTCTTAATATTTCTTCATCATGCAGAGCCATTTCAATTCGTTCGTATGAATATTTATCATGCATATAGTGAATTACATTTAATGTATTCATATATAGTTTTGCAAGCCAATCTAACATCTTATCATATTTTTCAAACACTTCTTCATAATTTAGAATATCTGCTTTGATCGGTTCAAAGTCAGGTCCCACTTGTACACCCAATTTTTCATCAATTCCACCATTGATTGCATATAATAATGCTTTGGCTAAATTCGCACGGGCCCCAAAAAATTGCATTTGCTTCCCGATTTTCATGGCAGACACACAGCATGCAATCCCATAGTCATCACCATATTCTTTACGCATCAGATCATCATTTTCGTATTGAATAGAGCTTGTTTTAATAGACATTTTTGAGCAATAACGCTTGAAATGTTCCGGTAGCTCTGTCGACCATAATACTGTTAAGTTCGGCTCAGGAGCTGGCCCTAAATTATCTAACGTATGCAAAAATCTAAATGACGTTTTCGACACAAGTGGACGTCCATCTAAGCCCATGCCACCAATTGATTCTGTGACCCACGTTGGATCACCGCTAAATAATTCATTGTAATCTGGCGTACGTAAAAATTGAACCATCCGTAGCTTCATAACAAAATGGTCAACTGTCTCTTGTACCTCTGATTCAGTCATCGTTCCATTATTCAATTCTCTTTCAAAATAAATATCTAAAAATGTTGAGACACGCCCTAGACTCATAGCAGCACCATTTTGTTCTTTTATCGCAGCAAGATAGCCAAAATATAACCATTGAATTGCTTCGTGTGCATTTTTGGCAGGCTTAGAAATGTCAAATCCATAAGAAGCTGCCATATCCTTCAGTTCTTGCAATGCCCTAAACTGTTCGGAAATTTCTTCACGATCACGAATCACTGCTTCACTCATCATCTCATTTTCAAGTTTAGCATGGGCTTTTCTTTTTTCATCCATTAAGCGATCTACACCGTATAAGGCTACTCGACGGTAGTCACCGATAATTCGACCTCTCCCATATGCATCAGGTAGTCCAGTAATGATTCCAGCTTTCCGAGCCTTTCTCATTTCAGGAGTATACGCATCAAATACTCCTTGGTTATGAGTTTTGCGGTACTCAGTGAAAATTTTCTCCACTTCTGGTTCAAGCGTAAATCCATATGCGTTACATGCGTCCTTCACCATTCGAATACCACCAAATGGTTGTATAGAGCGCTTTAGTGGTGCATCAGTTTGCAAACCAACAACACTTTCTAAATTTTTATTTATATAGCCTGGCCTATGAGAAGTAATGGTAGATACTGTTTTAGTATCAACATCTAGTACACCACCATTTTTTCGTTCTTTTTTCGTTAACTCTAGAACTTCATCCCATAAGCTAGATGTTTTTGCTGTTGGTGGAGCAAGAAAATCTTCATTTCCTGTATATGGTGTTACATTATTTTGAATAAAGTCTCTTACATCAATAGCATGCATCCAATGCCCTTCGTTAAAATTCTCCCATGCAGTTTCTTTTATAATTGTGCTCATTTTGTCCATGTTAACTTCCTCCATTATTATCGTTAAATTTTCAATAAAGCGATTTCATTTGTGAAATACTTCACAACTCAGAGTAAGAAAATTAGTATTAATTGTTTATTTATTACCAATTATACTATTAATATGGTGTATATGACGGGATGTTATTGACGACATTGTGAATTTTTTCACGGATTAGTATTAAAGGGAAGAAATTAGAGATTGTAGCATCTGCATAATCCGACTTAAAACCAAATAAATACTAAACATGTCGTAATGAGTATCGTCAATTAAATATAAATAATCTGTATTCTTATAGACAATTTGCCCATTCTTTCATACACATATATGGAGAAGAAAGGGAGGTTAGTTTATGCATAATTATGGGGGAGCTCAAGGATATACTGGTTACAACTACGGGGCTGTACCTAATGTTAGACACTCTGCCTACAGATATGGCTACGAGAGAGGTTGTGCAAATCCTGCACCCAGTTACAGTCAACCTGTCCTTGTTGGAGACTCAGTGGGTACTGGGTTTGCGTTAATTCTTGTGTTATTTATTCTACTGGTTGTCATACTTGCAACAGTAGTCAAAGCCATTTAATCACATCTTAAGGAGAGGTGCTGATTCTCACCTCTCTCTAACATAAACTTTAATATGTAGCCAAATACGTTACGCTACTACAATTATCTTAAAATACAATGGTTTTGTTTTTGTAAACAATCACTCGATCTTCTAGGTGCCATTTAACTGTTAGAGCGAGAACGCTCCTTTCAATAGAACTACCTATTTTCTTCAAAGACTCAACATTATCACGGTGATTTACTCTCATAATATCTTGCTCGATGATCGGTCCTTCATCAAGATCATTCGTAACATAGTGGGATGTAGCGCCGATGAGTTTTACACCTCTTTGGTATGCTCTGTCATACGGTCTTGCTCCTACAAATGCTGGTAAGAACGAATGATGGATGTTAATTATTTGATTAGGATATGATTCAACAAAATCTGATGTCAATATTTGCATATACCTAGCTAAAATAATCAGATCTACCTCATACTCTTTTAACAGTTGAAGCTGAGTTCTTTCTACCTCTTTCCTATTGTCTTTATTTGCAGGGATATAATAGAAAGGTATATCTAAGGATTCGACTATTTCCCTTGCATCTTCATGATTACTAATGACTAATGCAATATTCGTCATCAAATCACCATTTTGCCATTCCCATAAAAGTTCCTGGAGACAATGAAGCTCCTTTGAAACGAAAATTGCTGTTTTCTTTAATTCATGAACAAATGTAAGTTGCCACTCCATTGAGAATTGATTAGCAATGCTTTGGAACTCCTTTTTCATAACAGTCCCTTTATGCAGTAAGTCTGGACATTCAAATTCAATTCTAATAAAAAAGACGCCACCTTCTGGATTTGTAGAGTATTGACTTGATTCAATAATGTTTGCACCATGGTTAAACAAAAACTCTGAAATTGCAGCGACGATCCCTTGCTTGTCTGCACAACTAATTAAAAGCCTGCCACGATTCTTTTGTTTTTCACTATATTGATTGAGCATCTCCTGTATCGAATTGTTCATACACTTTCTCCTTTATTAATTCATGTATTATACATGCCTAATTATTTTTATTATATTCTCATAATTCAATAAAGAATACAATGGCAGTTTATAAACTTTTTAAGGATCGCTTCATAACAATTTGTTGCAATTTTTAAAAATGACCCTAGCTAATATAGACTTACAATTGTTATGAATTCACTGTACATTAAATACTCATAAAATCTTGTTGAGTTCGTGTTGACTTTCTTATACGGAAGACAATAATGAATACGAAACGGCGTTAAAAATGAAATGGGTGATGATATATAGATAGATAGCTTCATAGAAGCTTTCTTTTTACGTGATGTCTAACTCCTGACAAAAGCATTAAAGCCACCATTGAGCAATAAACTCAACGATGGCTTTACTTATATTTTGTTTTATCCACTTATATGCTCAGTAATACAAATTGTGAATTATTGTAGTTGGTATTTTTAATAGATAAGTTTATGTAAAGGATAGCGGCTACGTGTTATAGTAACTTGTACAAATAATATTCGTTCATAGGTTGACCATTTATGATTAATGAATTCACTTTTTCACCCTCAATAACAAAACCCATTTTTTTATATAAGTTAAATGCCTTTATATTGTCTTTTATAACTGTGAGTTCCAGCCTAGATATTTCTTTATCTTTAGCCCAAGCGAAAACACTATTAAATAGACTTGATGCTATGCCTCGTCCTTGAAAATCATCAAGTACACCTAAAACAAGATATGCCGAATGTTGATTTCGTTTGACTTTACCTCCAAATGCGTTCATAAATCCAACTAATTTATGCTCTACTTCTGCTACTAGAAATAATGAGTTCTTTTCAGCTATAATATTTTCTATAGCTTTTCTTTGTTGCTCAAGTGTCATTGATTTTTCACCTGGTTCAAATAACATAAATCCTGATTCATCAATGCTCTTATTTAATTGTAAAAATTTTTCTGCATCGTTTAATTCAATTGGTCTGATAATCATCTTAACGCCCCTTATAATCATAGAAAATACAAATCCATAGTTTTGTTTATTCTTATTCTTCTTGGATTGATATCACATTCTTTTCAACTATCATTTTATAATCTATTAATGGAAATATTTGAAAGTATATGATTACTAACATAAACATTCAAACATTTCCCTTTTTGGACATTCAAAATGTTAAAATAGTAGCTAACATGATACCACTCCACTATGGAATATTATACCTTGAAAAGATCTTTTTTGTCAGTTAAAGGAATTAAGGTATAAGATTTAAAAGTATTTAAGAGATTCGTTATAGATGAAAAATAACATTATTTGTTTGGTGTAAGATGCATTTAAATTTTCAGCAGAAAATAGTGACCCCATCCAAAACATTTATCAAATAGATAGTAGTTGGTAGTCCAGTAATCTAATGTAAATTGTTCGGTTTTCAAGACCACTTTATGGTTAAGTTTTTGTGATTATATTGTATAACCCATTTGAATGGAGATAACTTACTCCTTATTATAAATAATACAAAATAATTCTTAATATTCACTCAATTCATGCTGTTTTCGCATTTTATTGCTCTTATTCGTACTAATAGATAAACACGGATACAACTGTAGTTTCGTGGCATTTTTTCTGCTATGTTATGATGAGAATCACATAAGACTTCTTTCTTTACTGTCGTAATTTTGTATAATTAACAACAAAGTTTACAAAAAGAGCCTTAACAAAAACATTATGAATTACTTAAGAAATAAGTAGAATATAAGTATCGATAACTTAAGGCTTATGATGCAAAAGAACATTATTACAACAGTTTATTGCTTTTAAGATGCCACATACGCTGTATGTACGTGCTTATAACTTAAACTGAAGTGCTGCAATCAATGTGAGAACAGCCTTCAAAAAAGAATGACCTCTACGTAGAGATCATTCTTTTTAACTTACCCTCTGTCCTTATACAACTTATACTCTGATTCCGAACAATAAACATAATGCCCTTGTTTTATTTCCCTCATTGTAGGTGTCTCTTTGTCATAATTATGCTGCAAAGGGTCATAAATTATTCTTTTACGAGAGCGCTCATGATCTGGGTCTGGTAATGGAATCGCCGATAATAGTGATCTAGTATAAGGGTGTATTGGGTCGCTATACAGTTCATCACTCTTTGCTAACTCTACAATTTTCCCACGATACATTACGCCGATCCGATCGCTAATGTACTTGACCATAGACAAGTCATGCGCAATAAATAAATATGTAAGTCCTTTTTCTTTCTGAAGTTTTTTCATCAAGTTCACTACTTGAGCTTGAATAGATACATCCAACGCTGAAATAGGCTCATCTGCAATGATAAATTCTGGGTCTACTGCTAGCGCCCTTGCAATACCTATACGTTGTCTTTGTCCGCCACTGAATTCATGGGGGAAACGACTCGCATGCTCGCGATTTAGTCCAACGATTTCTAATAACTCATGGACTCTATTCATCCGTTCTTGTTTAGAAGAAGCGAGGCTATGAATATCAATTCCTTCTGCTATAATGTCTGATACTTTCATCCGTGGGTTAAGTGACGCATATGGGTCCTGAAAGATCATCTGCATTTTTCTATTAAAAGATTTTAATTCCTTTTTCGACTTCTTCCCGTGGACATTCTCACCGTTATAAATTACCTTACCATCTGTTGCGTTATATAAACGAATAATTGTTCGCCCTGTTGTAGATTTCCCACAACCAGATTCTCCAACTAAGCCAAACGTTTCACCTTTATATATATCAAAGGAAATACCATCAACAGCTTTTACTGTATTTTCTTTGCTAACTTTAAAATGTTGTTTAAGTTCTTGTATCTCCAACAGTTTTTCTTCTTTTAAGTTCATCTTCAATTACCCTCTTTCATGACTGCGTTTGAAAGATTTATAGTGTATTTTCATTCTCTTCACAATTTCAGGAGGATCAACTTTCGGTGCGCTTTCATGTAATAGCCATGTTTTTGCGTAGTGAGTATTTGATACTTTAAACACCGGTGGTTCCATTTCAAAATCAATTTTCATTGCATATTCACTTCTCAATGCAAAGGCATCTCCTACTGGTGGGTTAATTAAATTAGGTGGTGACCCTGGAATCGCGTAAAGTTCATCCTTGCTGCCTTCAAGACTTGGCATTGACCCTAACAACCCCCAAGTGTATGGATGCTGAGGGTTATAAAAAATTTCATCAACTGTCCCAGTTTCAACAATCTGCCCAGCATACATAACCGCTACGCGATCAGCTACATTTGCTACAACCCCTAAATCATGTGTAATGAATATAACTGCCATATCCATCTTTTCTTGTAAATCTTTTAGTAATTCGAGAATCTGCGCTTGAATGGTCACATCGAGAGCTGTTGTGGGCTCATCACAGATCAATAATTTTGGTCGAGATGATAATGCAATCGCAATGACAACACGCTGCCTCATTCCACCACTAAATTGGTGAGGGTATTCATCCACACGTTTTTCTGGCATTGGAATTCCAACCATGTTTAGTAAATTAATCGCTTCCAATCTTGCTTCAGCTTTAGACATACTTTGATGCTTGATTAACCCTTCCATGATTTGATGTCCGACTTTCATCGTAGGGTTTAATGAAGTCATCGGATCCTGGAAAATCATCCCAATATCTTTCCCGCGAATATTTTCCATCTGTTTCTCTGATTTTTGGATTAGGTCCTCACCATTAAACATAATAGAACCCTTCACATATTCACCAGGAGGAGTTGGAATGAGTTTCATGATAGATTGTGTAGTCACGCTTTTTCCTGAACCCGACTCACCGACTATTGCAAGGGTCTCTCCTTTATTAACGTGGAAGTTCACACCACGGACAGCCTTTACCTCACCAGCAAACGTATGGAAGGAAATAGCTAAATCTTTGACTTCTAGTATTCGCTTCATCTTTCTCCCCCTATTTTCGTAGTCGTGGATCGAGCGCATCTCGTAAGCCGTCTCCAACAACGTTAAAAGCAAAAATTGTTAAGCATATAAATATTGCTGGAAAAAATAAGCGCCACGGATAATATTTCAAGGCAGGTACTCCATCACTTGCCATCGTTCCCCAACTGGCGAGAGGTTGTGGTACGCCAAGACCTAAATAGCTTAAAAATGCTTCTGTAAATATTGCAAGAGGGATTGTTAATGTCATCGTAATTAAGATTGGACCCATTGTGTTAGGTACTAAATGTCGAGCCATTATCCTTCTTGTATTTGCTCCAAGTGTTTGGGCAGCTAACACATATTCCTGTGTTTTCAGTTGCAGTACTTGTCCACGAACAATCCTTGCCATACCAATCCAACCTGTAATTGACATCGCAATAATCATCGTTGTCAATCCTTGTCCAAGTACGACCATTAATAATATTACGACTAACAGATACGGTACACCGGTTAAAATATCAGCGATTCGCATTAATACTTCATCCGTACGTTTTCCAATATATGCTGCCATCCCTCCCCAAATCACACCAATAATTAAGTCAATCGTAGCGGCCGCTAATCCGATAAATAAAGAAATTCTTGCTCCATGCCAGATTCTAGTAAAAATATCACGACCTAATTCATCAGTACCAAACCAATATTCACTTGAAGGGGCTTTATTAGCCATTGTTAAATCATTTGTTTTATAATCATACGGCGTCATGTAAGGGCCGAAAATTGCCATAATTGAAAGAATGACTAGTAAGATAATACCAAACACTGCGAGCTTATTGCTTATAAATCGCTTCCTAACATCTTGCCAATAAGTCAGACTTTTACCAAGCTTTTCTGCTTGTTCACCACTTGTTTTTGCTTTCTCAAATAAACCCTTCGGCAAATCTTTATGTATTAATTGAGTATCATCTACTTTCTGTTGCATGATTAATCACCTTTCCCGTCAGCTAACTTAATTCGAGGATCTATAAGTCCGTATAATATGTCGACTAATAATATAGACACTAGTAAGAGGATGCTATAAAAGACCGTTACACCCATTATAGTTGTATAATCTCGATTAGAAATGCTTGTTACAAAATGCATACCTAAACCAGGAATACCGAAAATCTTCTCAATGACAAAACTCCCAGTTAAAATTCCTGATGTTAATGGACCTAAATATGAAACGACAGGCATTAATGCATTTCGAATAGCATGCTTTACAACAACCACATTTTTTCGTAATCCTTTCGCTTTCGCTGTACGAATATAATCAGATTGAAGCACATCTAACATACTTGATCGTGTTAAACGAGCTATAAAAGCAAGTGGTGTTGATGCTAAAGCTAGTGCCGGTAATACTGAATGTGTAAATGATTCAAATCTTGCAACAGGAAACAGCCCAAATTTAATAGCAAATATATACTGTAATACTGAAGCCATTATGAAACTTGGTACAGAAATCCCTAATACTGCAAAAATCATAACAGAATAATCTTGCCATTTATTATGTCGTAATGCTGAAATGATTCCGAAGAGAACACCAAATGCTAACGCAATAAAAATAGCCTCCATACCCAAAATAAAAGATACCGGGAAACCATCACTAATCATGTCATTTACAGATTGACCTTTATATTTAAATGATGGCCCAAAATCCCATTGAGCAACAGAAGTTAAGTAATCGAAATATTGCTCATACCATGGCTTGTCCAATCCATAATATTCATTTAAGCTTTTTAGTATTTCTGGTGGAGGTTCTTTTTCCGCTGTAAATGGCCCACCTGGCGCTGCCTTCATGAGAAAAAAGGTAGTACTAACGATGATAACAATTGAAAACAGTATAAATAATAACCGCTTTAGTATGTACTTTACCAAATATTCACACCCCCAAATTTTCCTTGATGTGAAATAATGGTATATAGAGCTTACCTCTATATACCATTATTCAACAGTTTCATTTTCAAAAAAACCAGTATAAGAAAATGAGTCACCTTTTGTTTAAAAGGTTATTCAGCGGTAAAATAAGCCCACTTGAATTGAATATCACCTAACCCAGAAATTGCTACGTCATGAATATTGTCTTTCTTTACAAAAGTGTTTGTATAGAAATAAATTGGTGCAACTGGCATATCTTCCATAAAGATTTCTTCTGCTTGTTTTAATAAGTCCAAACGTTTCTCCGGATCTGTTTCTGTAACAGATTGATCTAACAAGCTTGCAAAGTCATCACTATGCCAGCGTGTATCATTATTTCCACCTAAATTTTTATACAACTCTAGGAAATTGATTGGATCATTGAAGTCGCCTATCCAACCCATACGGCCAATTTGATAATCACCCGCATGCAGTGTTTCGATATAGACTGCCCACTCTTCATTTCCTAGTTCTACGTCAACACCTAAGTTTTTTGACCACATATCTTGAATCGCTTGGGCAATTTTCGCATGTGCTTCATTTGTGTTATATGAAAGTGTGATTGGTGGTAAATCATCAATACTTGCATAACCTTCTTCTGCTAAACCTTCCTCGAGTAGCTGTTTTGCAGTTTCAATATCATTATCTTGGAAATACCCCTTCTCATTTTCAGGGAACATTGATGGTGGTACAGCTGCCATCGCTGGAATTTGTCCACCTTGTGTAATATTTTCTACAATCGCTTTACGGTCGATTGCAAATGAGAATGCTTTACGAATCTTCTTATTGTTAAACGGTGCTTCCTCAGTATTAAACTTATACCAATAAACACCAGCTTTAGGTGTAACGTTAAGTGTTCCATCTGCTTTAAGAGATGGAATTGCCTCTAGTGGTAAATTTCCAGTCGGTGAACCTGCCCAATCAAGCTCGTTATTATCAAACATTGTTATCTCAGTATTAGGATCATTAATCATATACATTTCAATCGTTTCAAGCTTAACTGTTTCAGCATCCCAGTAGCTTTCGTTTTTTTCTAGAACGATTTTATCGCTATGCTCCCAAGTTGTCATTTGGAATGGACCGTTTGAAGTATAGTCACCGCCAGCATCTAATGCCCAATCTGGATTTTCTTGCGCGATCTTACTATTAATTGGCATATAAGTATAAAATGCTGTTAATTCAAGGAAATACGGTGTTGGAGCTACTAGCTGTACTTCTAACGTTTTTTCATCAATTGCTTTAACCCCAACTTCATCAATAGAAACTTCACCAGCTATTGCTTCAGTAGCATTTTTCAATACTTCTAGTTGGTATGCATAGTCTGCATTTGAACCTGGATCAAGCACCCATTTCCATGCATATTCAAAGTCATTTGCCGTAACTGGGTCACCATTTGACCAAGTTACACCATCACGAATTGTAAAAGTATAAGTAAGTCCGTCTTCAGAAATATTAATTTCTTCAGCCATTGCTTCTTCAGGTACACCATCTTGATTAATTCTTGTTAAGCCTTCAAATGTTTGTAATAACACACTTGATGATGTTGTATCTGACGCGAGGCCAGGATGTAATGCAGGTGGCTCAGTGTTTATGTTTATCCTTAGAGTTTGGTCAACTACTTCAGTATTATCAACTGCATTATTATCTTCTGTTTCCTCATTAGTTTCCTGGTTTTCTGTTACTTCTTCATTCTCAGATGTTGTTTCAGTATTTCCGCATGCCGCAAAGACCATTGTAAATGCTAACAGCAATGTGAGAAGCAAATACAGCTTTGTCTTTTTCAAATTGAATCTCCCCCTAATTGTAATTTTTTGTATGCAGTGGGTAAATGGCCCACTGAAACTATTATATTATTTACTGAAAATATTGTAAATTAATATTTTTCTTCTTTTTGCGAATTTTATGACTTTTTTTGTCGAACAATGGCACATTAAACCAGTTGTTGTTAATGAAGAATATGGCACTAAAAAAGTAATTAAATGTATTGAATGAAGACAATGGAGCCCCAACTTGATTTCTTCATTCTAAGTGGTATTATAGGAATATATTTTAGAATGATTCGATCCTGTTATGAGCAAAACTTCAAAATAATTTTTATGCCTCATCGAATAGGTCACCCTACAAAAAAACATTGCAAGTAGGATTTTCTTAAACTTGACTAAGTTGCTGTAAGAACTGAGATTGTTATGTTAGCAGGTAATCTACTATACTTATAAATACTTAGTTTAACGATAAAAGACAATCCCATGTCTTTAAATTACACTTGAATCCCACATTCTTTTCATATCAGTTATAAATATTATCAATCTATTTCCTTACCCATACCCCACCCGAACAATGAGTAAATCCACAATTCCTATAAAAATTCAAATACTTTTGATCATGTGTTAAAGTGATGATTCCCAAGCCAAACCTTTCTGACTCTCTCAATAATTCTCTTACTAGAGCTACACCAATACCCTGACATTGATAGTCAGGATGTACGAGTATATCTTCCATATATCCATGTTGTAAGCCCATACCTGAAATATAACCAAAAGCAATAAGTTTTTCTTTTTCATCACGAACACCAGCCCAAAAATTACAACGTTCAAATAGGGTAGGATAATCGTTATCACGTCTATCCCACCCTAAAACCTCTCTTAAATCCGGTACTTCATACCTAGATATAGCAGGGTTAATCTTTACTATGTATGTCACAATCTTCCCTCCAAGTTATTCCATGTTAACAATATAGTTTTTTTCGCTTTCATTCTGTTGCAAATAATCTTCTAGTAGAATTCCCCATACAGCACAGTCCTTGTATTGTTTTTTTGAATTGCGTATCATATGTCTAATTACTCCTTCTTGTACCATACCGACTTTCTTCATAATCCTACCAGAAGCAGGATTGTCTATGTTATGTGCTCCAGAAATTTTATGAATGTTCATATACCTAAAGCCAAACTCTACAACCGCTCGTAACGCTTCAGTCCCATAACCCTGATTCCACCATTTGTAACCTAGCGAATAACTTATTTCACAATTTTCAGTTGCATGATCAAAATTATATAAGTCTATTTCTCCAATTAAATCTCTATTGGATTTTAGTTTAATAGCCCAGTAACAACAGTTTTCATTCTCATAATCTGATACAATCTTAGTTATTCGCTCAACGGTTTGTGAAACATTCTTATGTGCAGGACTTATCCGATTGTCACTTACTTTTTCGTCAGAAAGCCAATTAGTAAAAGCATCCTGTGTATCTGTGAGTTCAAACTTTCCAAGGATTAATCTGTCTGTTTCTAGTTGTGGCGTTCCTGAATAAATAATCATTTTGCTCTCCCTCTTCAGTAAATTTTTCCTTTTCTACTCTTCTTTGATTTCTTCATTACCACTGAATTTTTTATCATTATCACACATATTGTGTCATTATCGAATCACTTTATAAACAACACACCCATTGTTAAATATAAGCATCATTTTGCTGTAAAACCGTTACTTTTGCGAATTATCATTGCAAGTGGTTAGGGTCGTCGTTTTATGTTTAAGAATTTCAAAGTATATGTTATTACCGATATCCCATTGCTAAAGGTTATTCGACAATATTTTCACATTCTAGCAGGGAACTATCATTATTAAATAAACTTTAATTGACGTTTAGTTTGTCTTATATTCTTATTTTATCCATCTTTTACAATAGTGATATTATTGATTAAGAATAAATTAAAAAGCGCTTCCTATAAAGAAAGTCGCTATGAGTTGTGTATGATAACTACCTAAGAGACTTCTAAGGCTTATTTGATATCTTGATATAAGAATAAAATGTATTTACTTATATCTCACTTTTCAGTTTATTTAATCTGAGACGATCAATATATTTACCATTCCTTAGACTGTCTTATCTTAATATACCTACTTCAACATACCCACTCTGTCGCTTTTGAGCTAGGCTTATAAAACTAACTAGGTGATGATTAAAACGAACTTTTAAGGTTGATATCCTAACATCCCAAACATTACAACACTATATAAATAAAAAAGACCGACAGGAACTACACTTATGGCAATCAAAACCTTTTGTTTTTTATTTTTTCCGTTAATAAACCATAAATAATAAGAATAAATAATTAAACCCAATAGCGGAAGTGCAAAAAATATTACATAGTTATCAACATATGCTGACCTGAGATCCCAAAACACCTCAAGAGAATAAGATGCTTTATCACTTGTTAATTCATTATATCCTCTACTAAAAATATAAATTAATCCAGCATAATAGATTCCAAACAATCCTCTGACCCAAAATTTAATATGATGATTTATGATAAGCACAGCAGTTAACAACAAAACTATAAAAATTATGGTAAATGGCATAGACAATTCAACCCCTTTTCTTTGTTAATATGAAATTTATTACGGGCGAAAGTTTATATTGTATTTTTTTCCAATTTTATTATAACCTTATTTTAAAAGTAAATCTAATATACATTCTTTATAATTTACAGCATTACTAATAGTTACAAACTGTATAGTTTCTATCCGCTTTTTCACCTTGTTATATCAAATTAGCAACTACTGGAATACAATACATTCCTAATAAAGAAAGGATGTTTGGCAATGATTTTTGCTATTCTGAATAAGATACAAACATGTAAACAACAGCGTTCGTAGCATCTATTCAACTTTAAAATCGGAAAGAACTTCATATTTATATTTTTTCTTTAGGCTCTTTTCATAGATTTTGCTGCTAATGTTAATTAATGAAGATTGATGATAACCTTATATTCATTGTAAAATCCGAACCTTATTATTTAATACGGAATAATAAGGTTCGGACTAGTTGTTATATACAGATAAAGTTCCCATACTGATGAAATAGACTTTAAAAAGGGTTACAAAATCATTCTTCAATTTGATAAAGAGGAACCTGCCATTGTTTATCCAATTCATAAAAGCGTTTAACCGAAAGTAAGTGTAATGTTAATTCTTCTGGAATCTCCTTTATATCGTACGCTCGAATGTCAATTGTCGTTTTATATCGATCATTTTTATCTTTTTTATTGAGAATTGATTTTGTATCGAATGTAGGATATACATTGCCGTTATCATCTTCTATTATCCAATTAACGAACTCAGACGCTAACTCATCCTTGCCTCCTTCCATTTCAATAGTGAAGTTGGACTCTATTTCAATAGGAATAATATCTTTTCGCAAAGAATATTCATTACGTTTTTTTGCTATTGTAATTGTCATATAGTTTCCTTCATATTCAAATGAAACTGGATTTTTCTTTAATTCTTTAGGATTAATTGTGATAGAAAAATCTGAAGGAACTGTTTTTGCCACGCCGTCAACCACAAAAGTCAGTTTTTCATACTCACCTAATGGGGTGAAAAACGTACTCCATGCATTATGCCCAAGCAATGCTAAATCTTCGCTAGAAGTACCTAGACTATAAAAATTAGAATCTATGGAATTATCTTGGAAGATTGCGGCATGATAGGTAGGATCATTTTCATATATGTTTTTACGTTCTTCATTTTCCAAATGATAATTAATATCAGACCCATATAGTGCTAAATTACTACTTATGTCTTTACCATACTGCTCTTCAAACTTTTGTATATTTTCTTCAACCTTTGCTAATTCTTCCTCTGTAAAAGATGTTTCATACATTAGTTCATAGGATGATGGAGCATAGCGTATTTCCTTCATGGTGATCATCACTCCATTATAGGTAGTACCTACATCATCTAAGGGTAATGTATGAGTTAATTGTAGACTCTTTGTTAAGTCCACTGGAACATCTAGCTGCCAATTGCCTTTTACGCCATTGATATCTGATATGTTAAATATTAACGTAAACACCTCTCCTAATTCCTCGTATTCTCTTAGAGGGAATTCAATAAACCCATAATCATCTTCACGCTTCATCCAACTCTTCTGTTCCATAGGAATAATTTTGCCATTTTGAATGATTGCTGAAATGTCATTGTCCATGTCCTTAGGATGGACAGACCAGTCAATGTCATAATCAATAACTTTTCCATGCTCATTCATCAACTGATATGATATAGCTAGACGAGAAGGATCTGCAATGACATCTTCAACTTTAAATGTTATATTTTGATCAGTAACTTCAAGATTTACTCTTTCACCGACACCAGCTTCGGACGCCATTCTTAAGCCATCATCCACTTGATTTGTAGAAAACAGGCCTCCAATCAATTGAGCAAAGCTAGGCTGTAATACCGCGCTTAAGCTTAAAGTTAAAATGACGCCTGCTACAGTGAGCATGACTCTTTTTTTAATCGACCTCTTCTTGCGAGTAACCTTCTGTTTGTATGGCTCTAACTGATCTAGAACGGTGGAAGCAAATTGATCAGGTAGTGTAGGTGTTTGTAATGTTTCCTTTATAAATCTTTGCTCATCTTGAAAAGTATTTACGACATGCTGACAATGCACACAATCTTTTAAATGATATTGAATTTTATTGTGTTCTTGTATCAGGAGTAATTGATCTACATACTGAGAAAGTTTATCTGTCGTTGGACAATTCATAGAAGTAATCCCCTCCTTGTTTTACAGTACGTCTCATCTTGCTCTTTGCCCGATGAAGTTTATTTCGAACAGTTGATAAAGGCAAGTCTACCAGTTCACTTATTTCGTTATAGCTGAGTTCATTTACATACCGTAACAAAATAACCATACGCTCATCTTCTTGTAACGTTTCGATTAAGCGTTCAAGCTGCCTTTGTTTCTCTTTTTTCAAGAAAATGACTTCAGGGTCATTCATGTTTAATAGATCTCCTTCGTTGATTTCAACCTGCTTCATCTTATAACGCTTCTTCCGAAATTCGTCCATACAGTGGTTAATAGCCACTCGATACATCCAGCTAGAAAACGAACCTTGGCTGTCATATTTATGCAACTGATGATACACCTTGATAAATGCCTCCTGCACTAAGTCTTGTGCGTCTTGTGGATTTTTTGTCATCCGTAGAATCGTTGCAAATAACGAATTTTTATATTTATTAATAATGTGTGCGTAGACTTGTTTATTGCCATTTATCACTTCTTCTACCCATTTCAGTTCTTCTTCCATAATGACCTCCAGACAAGTTAAAACGATCATGCGCATTTCTCGTTTCTTCTATCATTTATAATAACGGGTTTATGAGTGAAATAATTTCAAGTAAACATAAAAAATTCCTTAAGTTAACATATTTTTATAGAATAGGGTGCATTTCACATTATACAATTGAAATGGTCATAAAGAGTTTAAAGTAGGGGGGCATAACACGACTCAAGAAGGAGAAAAACCTATATCTGCATTAGTGGAAGTTAAATTTTGTTATCAGGATCATTACATGTGATAAAGCTGACATCTATACAATAATTCTCCTGTTATATTAATGATTTAATCATCAAAACCTATGTAGCTTATTAGCGTATAGCAGATTATTAATACGTTATAAGGAAAATATTATATAAATTAAAAAGAAAGGATATAAAAAATGAAAAAACTAATGTATACTCCTATCATTTTTTTCGCACTATTTACAGCTGCATGTTCTAATAATGAAGTGATTAAAAGTGAACCACCAATTGCACTAATTGAGATAAATAATAAACAGTATGAAACAATACTAGGGAGTTATTGTTGGAAAACTTCAAAAAGCTCAAACATTTGCGTTGACACAGCTGGGCCAGTTGAAATGTTGGCAGGAGAAACACCTATTGAAGTGAAGTCAGGCGAAGTAGTAAGGTTTGTCATGCATTACGAACCAAAGCCTACCAAAATCCATGTAACACAAATTGAAGGTGTTAAAACTTCTGATGTTATCCTAGAAAATAACACCTTTTTCGCACCAATGGACAAAGGAATTTATTATTTTAGCTACGGTGTATGGTGGATGGATAAGAAAAATACAAACGTATCTGATGGTGATGCTTTTTATAATTTCGTGTTAGAAGTGAAATAACGATATTTTTAGTAGTCTTTTATCAATAACATTACTTCAAACTGTTATTTACATTGTAAGAGTACCTAAACAAAGATATTTGTAAAAAATTGTATAGCTTTTTACTACCTACCCTACACATAGTCTTATTTAAATCAGTGTGTAATTTTGATAAAATGTATTCATAAAATCTAATTGATTGAGGTAATGAAATGACAGATCATACAGAGATAGATTTAAATATAGTATATGACTATAAGAAATACCCTGACAAAGTAAGTGGTCGTTGCGATAATTGTAACTCATCCATTTTTAAAAGCTCTGCAAAGGACTATGTTTTTATACGTGAATGTACGAATTGTGGAATGAAAAAAAGCATCTAACCTAGCCCTACTATATAGGGCTTTTTGTTTTGTCCAAATGAAGAATTGAAAAAAATAACTATATACCCTGCCCTCTTTAATTTCTATAGCTAAATTTGCATGGTAAGATACAACGAAAATTAACATCCATGACTTTTTACATTCATATAACCTACATACTCCTACTCGAATCATGGCGAAGATAGCAGCTCGAGTATATTTCCATCAGGATCAATCACATGACATACAGACTGACTACTACTTCTCCTTACTTTAAAGTTACGGGCTTCAAGTAATCTGTAATAAAAAAATATCTTATTAGCATTGGCCTCCTTTATTGCACTAGAGAGCCCAACAATGATTTGATGGTTTTGAACATTAACACCTGCATTAGATTTTGGAGATGATTGTAGTCTCTTTCTTGACCTATGTAACGCTGTTTTTATAGATTCGTTACTTATGCGAAGCATTGAGCTTAGTTCTTTTATCGTATAACCAAACACGTCTTTAAGCGTTATAAGCATAGCTTGTTTTAACGGTAAATATACAAGTAATGATTCAATTAAGATATCGTATTCTAAAAAATCATTCGTCTGATTATGAATCTCTTCATTGAAATAAAATAAGTCTCTTTTTTTTCTATTTTCATCTATAAAAAGGTTTTTAGCCACAGTATAAAGAAAAGCGTATGTAATTTCTCGGTTAGGCTCTGAGTCTCTCAACCTATAAACCTTTAATAAAGTCTCTTGAACAAGGTCTTCTGCCATCCATGTTGAACCTGTTAGTTTCAAACAGTATTTATTTAGTTTTGTGATAGTTAATGCTAAATTGTCAAATACCACATAAAACCCCCTCAAAAAAATAAAATTGTTGTAACCTTTTTACCATTATAAACGTTATACTTAGGAATTTATATAAAAGGAGAGATTTGATGATGCAAGTTGGAAGTATATTTATCCCTGTAACTAGCATTAAGGAAGCGACAAAATGGTATGAAAAGAATTTAGGCGTTAAGAAAATTGACGGATGGGAAGATGGTGCCGGTTTTTATTTTCCAAACAGTTCTACTCAATTGGCCCTTGTTCAAGTTGAAGCTCCACAACCAACTGAATTTATCATTAAAGGGAAGAAAAAAAATGTCTATTTTAATTTTGTAGTTGAAGATATTAATTCAGTTTTTGACCATCTTCATAGTAATGGTGTTATAACTACAGACATTGAAGATTATGGAGGAATGAAAGGTTTTGAGTTCTTTGATTTAGATAATAATATATTTAGTGTTGTTAGTGAAAGTATTGACTCACCTTTTCATATTGAAAACGTTAAAAAGATTCAGAAGATGAACAAAAAAAGACATTAAAAAGTTAATAAAGTGTCCAATGATCAAAAAAAAAACGCTCAATAAGAGCGTTTTTTTTATTAAAACAGCGTTATTTCCATATATAGCTTAGAAGGTAGGCAGGCATCATTTATCACTTATGACTCCTCCTTAACCTTTTCATGCGAACTAAGGAATGACATTCTATATATATTTCAGATGTATTAAATATGACACACAAATCATAATGACGAATATTATTCCCCCTCATAACTATTCCGTGAGTTCCTAGAACATCTTATTCAGTTGAAAAATCTAATAACAACTGTTTAAGTCAACAATATCACAAATTATTAACCTCGCCATTTACAAATACAAATTTTGGATTAGATTATGATTTTTTCAATATAGGAAGGATATATATCTTTATCTGAAATTTGTTTCCATGTGTAAACACACAGATATTCCAATATTGAATTTTAAAGTTGCCTTCACATTATGATAAATCTCATGTTCGTTCATTTTCAGTTTACAAGTATTCACATGCTAATTTAACAGGAAATGCGTTTAAAAGTTCCAATTATGTACTTCTTAATCATGCTTTTAATCGACCTTTGGCAAGAGGAAAAATTCCGCCTTAAGTATGAAGCCTAAACAACCTTTCGATCGTATTTAAAAATGATGCATCAGTTTATACTTAAATCATCAAAAAACAAAGGGTGATGATCTTGTTAAAAAAATGGTTTACACGCCATCTAAAACATGCATCTACAATAGATATATATAAAGAAATTGAACGAGGGAAGCTAGAGGTAATGCTCAAAAATCATGCTTGTCGATTATATTTAAGATATTAGATAGAAAGATTAATAATAATTATACAACTTCTATTTCCATTTCTTCTTCACCTTTTTCCAGTTAATCAACATTTATTTAGTACTTATGACTGACTCTACCTCTAAGTAAATAAGGGGCTGATGATTTACTTTTAATCAACCCCTTTTCGTTTGTAATATGTACATATTGCTCTGCTTTCGACGATTCCATCCAGGTAATTTCTTCAATCTCTTCAGGCAATGATATGCCCATTTCTCCACCTATTATTTTTCCCCTAAAAGTAAAAAAAACAGCGTGGTTACCACTTTCTTCAAAGAATGCTTCACTTATAGAAAATATGCCGTCTAATTCAACGACAAACCCTGTTTCTTCTCTAACTTCACGGATTGCAGCATCTTGCAGGGTTTCTTCTTGTTCTACTGCCCCTCCTGGTAAAGTATAGTAAGAGGTCTTTTCGCCCTTATTTTTAACCAGCAATACTTGTTCCTCATGCTCATCAAAGATGAGTACGTATGCAACGTCTACTCTTTTCACCGCTCGTATTTCCCCCTTAAGAAATAGTAGTATAATTGAATGGTATAAGCTATTTTTTCTTAGGAGATCTCCTTACACAATATCCAGCAGATTTAAATCTGTTCGTTTAGATCTTACCAATGGAAAATAAATATAATCATACCCTTCCTTACCCATTTTAATCATATTCTTACATATTGACCTTGTCAAACTGTGGCTTATTTTCAATCGGTAGCAGCAACATATAACCTTGTAATATTATGTAATTTTGTCATGGCTTGTAACAGAGTATACCCATTCTATACCGCTCAAGCATTGCTTATATGGTTGAATCATTGATATTATTAGCAGTTTAACTATTAAATTGAAAAGGTTCAAACTTCTCTTCTCCTGAAAACATATTTTTTATTTTAAGTTGATTTTTCTTCACTTCATCTTCTCCGACAATAATCACATAAGGAATTTTCTCTTTGTTTGCCTTAACAAGCGCCTTTCCTAATTTTTTGTTACTCATTTCCATTTCAACTTTATTACCTTGATTTCTTAAATAGTGGGCTACTAACAAGCATTCTCTCTCTGTGTTTATTGGTATTAAATAATAATCTATATCCGTCTTGTTAGTTAATTCTTTAGACACACTCGTTGCTGTATATATGGCGTCTAAACCAAAGGAAATTCCGACTGTGGAATATTTTTCATTCGTTCCAATAAGTCCACCAATTGCATTGTCATACCTCCCACCACTCCCGATACTTGATTTTAGTGATAAATCAGCTAAAAAAACTTCATAGATCGTACCTGTGTATATTTCTAACCCTCTTGCTAAAAATGGGTTAAATTCACATCGCTCACTAGCATCAAGTAATTCTAAATAATTCTCAAGCTCTTGTAATTCATTAAGCCCTTGTTTTACTCGTTCATTTTGTTCGGAGAGTGATTGAAAGTAACTGTAGCTTGTATTATTGTTAGCAGTGATAAATTGTTTTATCGATTTAATCGTTAACTTCGACAGTCCAAGTTCATCAAGCTCATTTATTACATTGTCTAAGCCAACCTTTTCAAGTTTATCTAATATCATCACAACTTTATTAATCTTTTTTTCCTCTGTTTGAAATACTTCCAATATGCCAGTTAGTAATTTTCTATTGTTATATTGGATAATGATATCTAAATCAAGTTGGCGGAAGGCATCCAATGCCATGATTATTAATTCAGCTTCAGCTAATTGTGATTCTACTCCAACAATATCAACATCACACTGCGTAAATTCTCTAAGTCTACCTGTTTTTATAGGTCCATCCCTGAATACTTTACCAATTTCATATCTTTTCATAGGCATCCTCAAAGTTGGATTTAACGCAACTACTTTGGCAAACGGTATTGTGAGGTCATATCTTAAAGCCAAACCTCTTGCTCCTCTGTCAGATAATGTATACATTTCTTCTAATATTTCAGCTCCACCTCCATACTTAGAAGCAAGTAATTCCGAATAATTTAAAATAGGTGTCTCTAGTGGTTTGCATCCGTATTTAATAAATACATCTTCTAACGTTCTTTTAATATCTCTTCTAATTATTTCAGCACTTGGTAAGTAATCTTTGGTTCCTTTGACATTTTGATAAGCCATTTTTTTCATTTTTTTCTTCCTCCATTATTAAAGTAAGCTGTTTTATTATAAAGACACACATTCACAACTAGAGTTCGTGAAATCTTTTCGTCGTACACTTTTTGATACTAATTTGATAACAATTGCAACAAATTTTTTAAAAGAACCTTAGCTGGTGTTTAAAACGATGGCGACACATCCTTTTGTAAATAAAGGCTGTTATCGCATTAATTATTGCTTTCCTATTAAGTGCTACACATGAATATAACTAATGCTCTTGGCATTTTTTCCTCTCTAAATACTATATAAACCACATCATTTGCTCAAATTTATGTAACAAAAAGCAACAATGTTTACGATAATATACTAAATAAAAAAACCGCATGTGAGATAAGTTGTTAACTTAGTCAAATGCGATTTAATAAGTAATAGCCATCCTATGTACGATTTTTTTGATCGTATAGCACGGCTAAATGTTATGATGATGAAATTGTTCGAATGAAATAATACTTATACAATAGGTCATGCTTACCACCTCTAATTTCCAGTTAATATATCATACTTCATTGGTAGTATCAAATCATTTTTTCTTAATTTTTTGATTTATTAGCACATTAAACTGTAACTCATATGTATCAGCCTTCATCATGTCCTGAAAATCATATCTGTATTATGAGCCAAGATAGGTCATTATCATAAACGTTTCCGTGAGTACCAATAATGGCTTTCTTACCGTTAAAATTAGTTAGAAGTCTAATGGCGTATAGCACGATTTTATACAACTCTTTTAGCTTAAGTTAAGGAAGCGTAGTTGCAATGTTCAATCAAAGACAAGCTTTAAATAATCACCATGTCCTCTAATAAGTTCAACCTCATTTTCTGAAGAAATCCAGAAAAACTGGAACGTTAGTCCTTCTTCCTCACCCCCGCCTGTTGGCTCGTAGTCCCATTCATTTGATGCAGTCGTTACAGAAATTTTATAAAAAAACCGATGATGTATAGCCCCATCATCATTTTCCCATAAGTCTTCCGCAATTAAATATTCAACATGAAAGTTTTTCAGTCCAGTCTCTTCTTCAATCTCTCTTATTACAGCATGATAAGTATCTTCATGTGGTTTAACTGTGCCTTTTGGTATTTGTATTCCCGCTTCAAATATTGGGTGTTGAAAGACTAAAACTTGTGTTTTTCCTTCTCTCATTCTAGTAACATACCCATATGCTTTTTTTATCGGTGTCAATATTGGAATCCTCCTATCAAAAAGGTTGTTTGTTTGCTCTATCCAGTTATACATAAAACAGAATAAGAAATTCTAGTACTAATTAAAATAATTAGCTTAAATTAATATGAGGGGCTGCTGTATAGACATTTCCATAACTCAGCCCCTCTCTCTTAATCACTACTCATTTTCATCTTCACTTGTGGAATCGGTTAATTCAGACTCAACCTCATCGATAACTTCTTGTTCCGTACCATTGGCTCTTTGTTGCTTTAAATTGAAGTATTCATCTAAAATTCTCTCGCCTATGTTTAAATTTATGAAAGTATTACTATTCCCGTAGTCTGCAGTAGGCGCGACAACCGAAAATGCAACCTCTGGATTGTCATAAGGTGCATAACCAATAAGAGTTAGATTATGAGCATAAGCTACATTTTCCGACATATCTACATCTACTTGAGCGGTTCCTGTTTTCCCAGCCGGTTTATAAGGTTTGTCTCCAAAAGAACCTACAGCAGTACCTCCAGATTCTTGCATTACTTGACGAAACCCCTCTTGCACTTGTTCAATATACTCTTTTTTCATATCAACTCTATTTAAAATTTCAGGTTCAAATTCTTTTAAAATAGGACCAAGTCCATTTTGATCAGCAGCTGGTTGATGAATATCCTTGACAATTTGTGGTTTTACCCTGTAACCACCATTAGCAATAGTAGATACATATTGTGCTAGCTGGAGTGGTGTATACGTGTCATATTGCCCAATAGATAGATCCAATAATAAACCTGGAAGTTTACCTGTTCCAGCAAACCCAGTTTGTTCACCAGGTAAATCAATCCCTGTTTTTACCCCTAGACCAAATTGACTAAAATAATAGCGAAACGTATCAAAAGCAGCTGTATTTATATACAATGGCTTTCCATAAGCATAATTACCTTCACCTATCTCAATTGCAGTATAAAACATATAGACATTAGAAGATCTTTTAAGCGCATCAAGGTCATTTACAGGACCTAACACTTTATATGATCCTTTTGGTAAACCATTAATATTCAATGGACTATCAATAAAGGTTGTACCTGGTCTAATTGCATTTGTTTCAAAGCCTGTTAACACTGTCGCACCTTTTACTGTTGAACCCATCTCATACGACAATTGAAAAGTTCCCCTAGCAAAATCTAAAAATTCTACTTCACCTTGATCATTTTTCACATATTGCTTCCCAGCTAATGATAGTACTTCACCAGTAATAGGGTTCATCATAACGACAAAGGCACGGTCTAAAAATGCAGCTCCAGGTTTGCTTTTTGCAGTTACTAATTCCTCTTCAATAATTTTTTCAACGGCAATTTGCAAATCCATATCAATAGAAAGAACAAGATCTTTACCATTTGCACCTTCTGTAATAACTTCCTGAGTAAGAGGATTACCTGCCTTGTCTGTAATATTTTTAACCTTCTCTTTTTGACCATGTAGAACATCTTCGTATTGCTTTTCAATATAGCTTTTACCTACACGGTCATTACGACTATATTCTTTAGCGACATAATAGCTTGCTACTTCAGAAGGTAACCCTTCCTTTGATGATGTAATATTTCCTAATACGGTTCGAAAGGTATCACCATACGGGTAATCACGCACCCAATCTGTAGTCGTATCTACACCTGGCAATTGTGATAAATGTTCACTTACAACTGCATATTCCTCTTCAGAAACTTCATCATTCTCATTTTCACTGTTACTTTTTACAATTTGTGGTGTCAGAGCATAACCGTTAAATTCACGATAAATTGCAAGTACCTCAAGCTCCTGACCTGTAATTGTTGCAAGCTCCTCTTCAGTAATTCTGTCAAGCTGAAGCCTGTATATATCTGTGGCTTCAAGATCACCATCATCTAGTTTCTTTAATTCTGCATCTGTAACTTTTTCTAAAGCTTCTTCAGGATGAGTTAACATCCAAAAGTCTTTTTTATCACGTTCAGTAACATCTTTAGTATCTTTGTCAATAAAAATTGCTAGATCTCTCGCAACCTTAAGGCTCTCCTCGGCTGTTGTACCTTGATAACCAGTATATGTAATTGCGTTTAACGGTAAATTGTCTACAATGACTTTACCGTTCCTATCATATATTTTCCCTCTTGGAACAGAAGCACTTATAGTCACCTCTTCTTTTTTTTCAATTTCACGGCGATAATCTTCCCCATAAACGATTTGAGTAAGTCCAAGTTTTAAAATCAATGTTGAAAATAGTAAAAAGACGATAAAAAATAGCACATTCAATCGAAATGGGAGATGATTCCTTTTCTTCTTATTGTTTTTCTGTTTCTTTTTCATCCATGCACCTACTATAGTTATTTTTCCATTATTATCAAATTCATAAAAGGGATAATTTACTCTAAAAGCCCATTCAACAATACGAACAAAACACTGCGTTGAATTTAAAACCCGTTGAATGTATCCACTAGTTAAGATAGTTACAATCACTTATGACTTTTATATCTTATTTCTTTTTACTTTTATGCCTATGTTGTTCTAAGAAGGGGGCCACGATTTAGTGTTATCCCACTCTCTCATTCGTGTACCTTTACTATTATATTTTTAAATTGACCAACCCTGAGTTTATCTAAATGATGATGATACAAATTCGTAAAAATTTACTGATACTCCCCCCTTTTTTATAAAACTTCTCATATTGTTTGACGAATGATATGACGTATAAGTTGCATCATTAAGTATAAAAATTACTATAACAGTAAAATTTTGATAAGTTATCATTTTGAACTAACATAGTTTGAAAGAATAGTTTAAGTATAAGAAGTGAATTGACAGAATTCATTCAGAAGACTATAAGAGGTTATAGAAGGAGACCTTATAAAATATGAACTATATTATTCAAATAAAATAATAGGCTTAACTTAGCGACCGATTGCATAATTGAATCCCAATATGTAATTTGTGAACGACATATTGGGATTTATCATTAAAGAATCAAGTTCGGATACTTGTCAACAAAATGTTCACATGAAAAGCCTCCATATTCGATTAAGGTTTGTACCCTTCCCTGAATATGGAGATTCACTCTTGAACAGCGATCTTTCAATAAGTAGTAAGCTGCTCATAGGTAATAGGCAGCATAATTTATCTCAGAATGAATTTGTGTTTAGTTATAAAATTCTATTCTATCATTTAGTTGCTATTATAAGGAATCGTTTAGAATTCGAACAAATTCCTTTACTAGTATTATTTTGTTTTATAAAGTCCTTCAATATGTCTAAGTCTTGCTTTTCCTCTCCAAATCTAGGAATAATAGGTGTATGCTTTAACAGAAAAATAAGGTCTTCTGGTCTTTCGTAATAAACAAAAGCATTTTCATCGAAGGTTTGGACATTTGAAAAACCTGCTTTGATTAATTCTTGTACATAGCTTTCTTGTAATGTTCCATCCTCTTCTCCAAACGATTGTCCGCGACCAAATGCTGTTTTTAAATTTAGTTTGTCACCCTCACTGACTTGTTGTGTTAAAAAAATTCCGCCTTTCTTTAATACCTTTGAAATTTCCTTTGCATTAAATGGGGCATGACAGCATGAAACGATATCAAAAAACTCTGCAGGAAATTGTAAATTATCCGATGGTAATTGACAAAACCGTACATTTGAAACATTTGATTTCGCAAGATTTGCTTGAGCTGTTTCCATCATTCCACTAGATATATCTACTCCAACCAAGAAATTTGCTGAACGAGCAATTTCCAACACATTTTCTCCGCCACCTGTACCAATATCAAGCAATACATCAGAACGTTTGCACCTTTTCACTACTTCATCATAAAAATGCCATTTTACTCCTTCTGAAGTGGACTTCAATTTACTAAAATCCCAACCATTTACTTTTCCAACTTTGTCATAAAAATCTTTATATTCTAATTCATTCATTTTTATAAATCCACCTTTCAAATATAAAAAACCAAGGCTCATAGACTTACTCAAAAAACAGTCCAGTGCCTTGGCTTTAAAAAGTATTTAATGACTCTCGACACTGTTCAAAGATTTCGTTTTCGACAAAAGGGCAGACTTCACCCTTGATGGCTGGTACGCGTTTTTGCCCAGCCCGAAAACTAATTACTTCGAACAATACGATAAGACATTTCATTCACCCCGTTTGAAAGATTATATTTATTATAATTGAAACAACTATTATTTAAAAGGTATATTTCAATAAATTTTCCAATTGCACAGTATTAAGTCTAGCTATGTTAATTTATTTTCATTAATAACAAGCTTTCCGTTAGCTACTCGTCTTGATCATGATAAACAAACTCATATGCTATTTCTTTACCATCTAAAGTGATTGATAATTCAGTATCAAATCTTCCATCAACAAATGTATAAGTAAGCCCGTTAACAGATCGAAACTGCCAATCTCCTGATCCATTAACAATTTTATCTACGTAGTCAGAATAGATTTTATTCGAAGCATTTGGCCAGTAATAATGTTCTTGCTCACGAGAAATGGAAACCGGCTCTAATCCCGCAGGGTACAACAAGTCATCATAACCGTGTGTGACATAGAGCTGTTCATTATGAACATATGGTTCTTTTCCTTTAAGCTCCAAGGTGGACATTGCTTGAAAAATTTCAGCATATTCAAGCTTTGGGTAATCAAATGTAATGTGAACCCAATTCTCATCGGTAAATGCAACAAAGAAGTGATACCGTAACGCAACATCCATCATCTTAACATGCTCAATATACATAGTCATAGGATAAGGAAAATTCTCAAGCGCTTCTTCCACAAACATTGGTAATGAGTTAACCAACTCTTGTTTCTCCTTTTCAGAAACTTCTGTCACAGTCCCTACTTCAACTGGATCATCTTTCCTATAAAGAAGGATATCGTCACCAGTTTTTTCGGGATAGACATCTGTTAACATCCAGCTGAGCTGATTATACTCGAATGATTCTTCATATGCCGTTCTTGGCTGTGCACTTTCTTGTAGAATTAGCCATAAAAAACTTCCACAAATCAATAGTAGGATTGTGATAGCTATGAAATTTTTCAATAGAAATGGCCGTCTAGGCGTGTGGACAACCTGATGATCTTGAATTGATTTCAAAAGCCTTGTTCGCATCTTATCTTTTTGATTTTTCGTTGGTCCAATTTGTTGGAGCAGCTTCCATTGGTCGTCAAAATGTTTGTTCAATACGGCCGCCTCCCTCTTCGATTCCTTTCATTTTTTTAAGTGATTGCAATGCTCTTGACAATGTTTTACGTACTTTTGCTTCGGACCAGCCAAGACTTTCTGCAATTTCTCTTGTTGAACACTCCTCCACTTTCTTTAAAATAATTACTAGTCGGTAATTTGGTTTTAACTTTTGAATAGACTCCATTAATTGCATGACCGCTTCTTTATTTTCAATATACTGTTCGATATTAATAGGTGAAGGAATTTCTTTAACAACCGAAACAAGCCTTCTTCTCTTTCGTTTGCGAATTTCATCAATTACCAAATGCTTGGAAATGCTGAACAACCATGTTTTTATATTCGAGCGGTTACCAAATTTGTCATATGAAATATACGCACGCACGAATGTGTCATGAACTAGATCTTCACAGCATTGTTTATCACCAAGCATAAAGAAAATAAAGCGGTACACGTCATCATAATATTTTTCGTACCAACCCATTACAAGTTGCTGCTTATCTTCGTTCAATCCCATCATCACCTTCTTTTCCTGTTTATACTTAATAAGTCGTTTGAAAGTTCATTTTGTGACACCTGTAAACAAATTTTTCTAAATAAAGATTATTCAATTTTCACTCATTCCTTCACTTAAACTAATTTTTGGACCATAATCATCTTCTGAAGTTTTATTGTGAATAATGGCATAAAGGTGAAGAACGTAGATTAATAACTATGATACTACGAATATAACAATAAATTCTATTATTGGTATATTATAACTTAATCAACTTACCCTAATTCAATAAAATTAACAATAGTAGATATCACAATCCAGTATGTAACAAGTTAATTTGTATGATCTTTTCATTTGATAATTCTGCTCATGCATTACTCAAATGTTCAACTTTTTTCCTTAGAAAAGCTAGTGATCATCCTTCTACTTTCATGAATCATATCTATCTTTGACTTACTAGAGTTTTATTTGACATTTATAAGATGAATATTTATGTTAAGAGTATATTAACAAATCATACTGTGAGGTCATTAAATGGCATTTGAACAAAATGAAAATAACAATCCAATAGCTGTTGATCATTTTTCTTCACCAGTCGTTGAGTGCGTGGGATTATTAACTAGCTTTATTCAACCAGCACATCACACCACATTCGAAGAAGACCACAATAAATTAAAGAGAGAACTTGGTGAAGACTCGCTTCAATTCGTTAATGAGTGGAAAGAGAATACAACTTGGGACTTAATGCAGTTATTAAATTTTTTACTACCTTGTCCAGTCTATAATGACGTACATTATTTTGTACAACAACTAACCCATCTAAGTAATGAAGACTTTCTATACCACTTTTTTGGCGAATCACTTAGTGAATCACAAATTTACGATGCGTTAAATAATCCTGCAAACACCACACATTTTACTGAATGTATTCCTGAGATGTTTGAGGATAATGAATCCTTTAATAAACAGTTTTTTATGAATATTGAGTTCTACCGTGATGAGATTTGTAAATTAATCGTTGATGTATACAGTACAACTATTTTTACTACAAAGATAACTGAGCATGAAGTACTGTTCACTTCATCTATCAATTCGGTAAAATCAAAGAAAATGAAACCATTGCCATTAGCACAATACATAATGGGGAAACCCTTCAAACGATTAAGTAACTATGAGTCTTTTTTATTTATTCCATCGTTTTACATGACGCCACATAAAATAAGAATTTTTAACGATCATACTTGCTTAATTATTTATGGATGTAGCGATACGACAAGAGATATTATTAATGATAGTAAATTATTAGAAAAACAACTTAAATCACTTTCAGACAGTAATCGGTTAATGATATTAAGATTGTTACAAGGTCGTAAAGAATACGGAGCCAAACTTGCTCAGTATATAGGTGTAACTACTGCCACAATATCACATCATTTAGAAATATTGAAAAAAGCTGGATTTATTATAGAAGAAAAAATTGGTAATATAAAGTACTTTTCATTAAATCAAGAGCATTTTGATTCCTTCATGGATGACTTAAACAAATTTATTAAACGATAAGTCAAGAGTGATTACACTCTTGGCTTTTTTATTTTGACTGTTTTTACATGATGTTTTTCGTATAAAAAATAAAGACGTATACAACTAGTTTTCATGAGGTACTTTCTTCTATAAAACGATAACTGTTCCGTAAAACTGCATTTTTATCTTCTAGTTCAAAGAAATACGAAAATTGTCTTAAATTTGAACAGTAAAATGACATTTTATACAACGAGACCTTTTATGGAGATACACAGGACGAGCGGTCCTAAAGTGCATGATAATTCCATAGCAGAATAAAAACAGTTGCATCTTTATATTAGATGATTATATTATTTATATTAGATGATTATCTAATATAAAGGAGTAGGTATCTAATTATGACTGCAATTATTGAAGTTCAAGATCTTAAGAGGGTTTTTCAAACAGAGGAAGGGTTATTAAAGCGTAAGCGAAACGAAGTTCATGCATTACGAGGGTTATCATTTAATGTAAATGAAGGCGAAGTATTTGGTTTATTAGGACCAAATGGGGCTGGAAAAACGACCACGATAAAAATACTGACTACGTTATTAACACCCAGTTCTGGAGATGTAAAAATTCTTGGTCTCAACCCTGTATCTGAATGCAAAAAACTACGACCGCAAATAAATTTCATTCTTGGTGGTGAAAGAAATCTATATTGGCGATTAAGCGCTTACGACAACCTTGCTTATTTTGCAGATTTATATCACGTACCAAGAATTGACCAAAAGAGAAAAATTATCGAGTTACTTGACTTAGTAGGATTAACTCATGTAGCAAACCGAAGAGTTGAAACCTTTTCAAAAGGGATGAAACAAAGATTACAAATTGCACGTGGATTAATTAATAACCCTAAGGTATTGTTTCTCGATGAACCAACGATTGGCTTAGATCCAGTAAGTGCACAACAGTTAAGAACGATCATTAAACAATTAAATCATGAAGGAACGACTGTTTTACTAACAACACATTACATGATGGAAGCTGATGAGCTATGTAACCGAATCGCATTTGTGAATGAAGGAAATATCGTAGCATTAGATAGTCCAGAAAATTTTAAAAAAGTTAGTGATCAAGTATCAGTTATAGAATGTAAAATCATTGGGTCTACCGCACAAGAAATTCAAACTTTGAAGATGTTACCGAATGTTTTACAGGTAAGCATTGAACAAATGGCGTTAACTTATCATATCCGTATCCAAACTTATAGCCCACAGGAAGTCATCCCAAAGATGTATCAAGTTTTAAGTACTGGAATGATTACTGACTTAAGTATTAATCAGCCTACACTAGAAGATGTTTACATACAAATTGTTGGAGGTAAAGCTTCATGAGTCTACCACCACCTTTCAGAACACTCGTCAAAACGATTAGTATTCATATGAAGCTTTCAATGGTACGACCGATGTTTCAGTTCATCATACTATTTCAACCTTTTATCTTTGCAACACTCGGGATATTAATTTATGGTCATTCAGATGCGGAACAGATTTTTCATTATGTCGTTTTAGGATCTGGATTCATGACATTATGGTCGTCCATTGTATTTTCATCAGCTAGTGATGTAAATCGCGAAAGGATGTATGGCACGTTAGAAATTATTTTTACATCTCCAACATCATTTGCAAATACTCTCATTGGAAAAATAATAGGCAACACAATATGGGGAATTTTATCAATGTTTATCTCATTTGTTTACCTTACAGTATTGTACGATGTACAAATCCAAATTAATTACATATGGTTATTTTTTGGGAGCTTCCTTTTAAACATCATTTCTTTATCAATTTTTGCGTTTTTTCTTGCTATGTCTTTCACACTATCACGGCAAGCAACAATGTTGATGAACTGCATTGAGTATCCAATCTATCTAATTTGTGGTTTTATGTTCCCTATTTCCATATTACCTGCTTGGATACAACCCATTTCGTGGCTTCTTCCACCGACTTGGACTATTGAACTATTTCGTGATGTGACTGGAAATCAATTAATCGTCAATGACATAATGCAAACAATAATTATACTAATCGTTCTTTCCTTCATTTATTTAGCATTAGCTGTCATTTTTTATAGATTAGTAGATAAAAAGGCAAGAATCGCTGGAACGCTAGGAGTGTACTAATATGGAGATGATAAAACGATTTTTTCGTCATGCGACTTTATCCTATAAAGCATTATTTGGTTGGCTAGACCCAAAAGTATATTTATTTGTTATGGTTCTCAGCCCCATTAGTCAACTAATATTCTTTTCTGTATTGGTGAAATATGTTTATGACGGAAAGGGATTAGATGGATTTATCGCTTCGAACTCATTATTATTATGTGTCATGAGTTCAGTGTTCGGTATGATGTCAGTTATTACTTCTGACAGAAGAATGGGTACATTACAAATCGTTATTTCAAGCCCTGCAAACAAAACTAGTTTATTTATAGCAAGATCATTTGCTCATATTATCAACGGCCTTTTTACAGCATTAATAGGTTTAATTGTAGGGATAATTCTTTTCGATGTTACAATACAATTTGAAATGGTTCCGTATTTAATATTTGTTTGGATAGTGTCAATATTTGCAGCATGTGGTTTAGGACTAATTGTCGCCAGTTTTTGTTTATGGACACCGTCTATGCATTTAATATCAAACCTTCTCTTTAGCCTATTGTTATTATTGAGCGGCGCTAACTACCCTCGTGAAGTTATGCCACATTGGATGTATCAGTTATCTAACTTCTTTCCCCTTACTAGAGGTGTAGAGGCAACTAAACTGCTTGTCAATCACAGTGACTCTTCACAAGTATTACATTTAATGGTGGAAGAATTCTTCCTTGGTTGTGTGTTTTTCTTAATTGGTGTCTTATTTATACGATACGCCGAATTTTTAGCACGTGGCAAGGGTACAATGGAATTAGATTGATTATCAATACTACAACTATGGTGTTGAATGCTACACCTGTGTATAACTGGCTCATTAATTGACGATCTTAAACACTATGAGTTCATTCATTCTGCTGTGAACTCATAGTGTAGTTAGTATAATGTAATATCTGATACATTAAGCATCATTCTTAGTACAGAATGAGTCAAGGTAAATAATGGCCTAAATGCGACCTCCGTAATACAATTAATCGAGTACAATGATGTCGACATTACAATGAAAGGAACATTTCTCTAAAATCTTGAACTGGCCTCATGGGTTTGAAACCCTAGAAGCTCACAATGCATCATTATCAAAATCTCAATCTCATGTGTTGTTGATGTTTACTAACAACCCAAAAGCGCGCTACTTCCTCTATTATTTTCCATAGAATTATTTTTCTTTTCAAAAAAACTACTGGAAGCGAGGTTATATGTGATCGTTGCCGTAAATGAAAAAATGCTATGAATCCTACTTTGTAATGATTTAACAATAAATAAGAAAATAGCCTATAATAAGATATACCTACAAATAACATATAACATTTTATGTTAATTTTTTTGTTTATGTTGGTATAATGTTATTGCCCTAGAATTGTAGAAACAAATAGTTACAGTTTAAATCCAGGAGGTAGAAATGATAGTCAATGATCCCATTTATAAGACAATCCAAATTGAAGATGATGACTTGATAGAAATAGTTAAAACTAAAGCATTTCAAAGGTTATCGCTCATTAAACAGCAAGGTAATACATTTTTTCTACATAACGAAGCAATTCATACTAGGTTTGAGCATTCTCTAGGAATTTATGAATTACTGAAGCGAGTTATTTCAAGTCTAAGTGCACGGGGAGACATTTTTCTTACTCACTATGAAAAGAAACTTGCTAAAGTTGCAGCATTATTACATGATATCGGTCATGGTCCCTTTTCACATTGCTTCCAACTCATATCAGGTCATGATCATGGAGAATTAACTCTTCGAATCATTAGCGAAAATACAGAAATCAGAAATATAATAGACCGAACACCAAACTTACTTAACGATGTTTTACATATATTAAGAGGTGGTAGTAAGTATAAAATCATTGAAGAAATTCTATTTGGTTCACTATCACTCGATCAGCTTGATTTTTGGAATAGAGATTTGTATTATTCCCACTTACACATTAATCCTTATGACATTGATATTTTAATTGACTCCCTTCGGTTGAAAGGAAATACTTTAATGATTGATGTCTCCGCAGTTCCTCAAATAGAACGAATGATAAGCATGAAGGAGAGTTTATACAAGTATGGCTTCGGTCATCCTTTTGTTGTTGGTAAGGATCTGCTTATCCAAGAAATTTTTAAAACAGTAGTACGTGAAGACATTCATCTTCAATCACAACCGCTCTCAAACGTGTTGAAATCTGAAATGCTACAAATAGAAGATTTTCTTTCTCTGCACGATAAAATACTTGTAGATGAAGTTATCATATTGAGTAATGTACAGGAACATGAGCAATTGAAGAAGTTAGCAACACTATATTTATCATCAACTGACAGTGTAAAATATGATGAGTCATATATGGATATGTATTCTTCTACTGGGATTGTTATTAAAGAAAACAAAAATTATTGTTCTTATACTGGGGGGATTTATGTTAGTAATGGAGAAGAAATTGTTGATATTTTACAAGTTTCTAAGCATATACAAAATATCACTGAAATACCAGCAAAATATCGTGTCTATTCATTAAATGGTTCTTAATCAATATGCTAATTGTTTTGAATGTTCATAACAATACTTGAACAGCCTCAAATTATCATCTTCATTTTATTTTACTAGAGGAAAAGCAATCATTCCTCCTAGAATGGTAGCTAGTAATAAAGAGAATGTAGACAATATAAATCTTTGTATGGGGCGTATATTAGAGAAACGCTCTGAAACCTCATCATATAAACTTAATGCTGATAAAAAGAAAAAGAAAATTAGCCCTATTTGAAGAAGATCAACTTTTGTAAGAGCTGAGAAAGGTTTTCTCATGTTAATAGAACCAAGGACAAAAAGAAAAAACACAGTAATATAAAATATACATTTGAATTGGAAGTACTTTATGTAGTTCATAATAGTGAATCCTTTTTCTATTTTTCGCTCAAAAGACCCACGCTACAACCAAGGTCGTGAGATCTATTAGTGGATTAGCTTAATTTATATTAAGATGTGGTAGGAGAAAATTCAAGTCAGTTTTAATGGAAATAAGAATTAATTATTCATAAATGGCTAATACCAATGGCTGTTTTCGCATTAAAAAAGTTGTATACGTGTTTATCTTTTATAAACAACAACATATGTGAAAACAGCCTTTAAGGAAGATCAAAATAAATAAAACAATGATGATATATTAAACTTGGGATGACCATGGGGCTGGAATACTATTTAATTGGTTGTACCTGCGTTTATATAGGCTAATTTTCCATCTGGTGTAAAAGAAATAAATAATGGTAATGCACTATCTTCTGGAAGATTCAGAGTAGCAACAACTGTATGAGTCTTTGTATCTATAACTGAGAGAGTACCGGGCTCAGAACTCCTGAAACCCAAAACATAAGCAAGCTTTCCATCTGGTGTAAACTTTACCGAAGTAAGAGGAAGTTCTCCTATAGAAACTGTAGCAATTATTGAATGAGTTTTTACATCAAGAACAGGTACAGTACCTTGATTTGTAGTAACGTAAACTAATTTGCCATCTGGAGAAGTATCAATAGCTTGTGGAAGGGTAGAAGCATCAAATTGAATCGTAGCAATTACTGAATGTGTCTTTGTATCAATAACAGATACTGAACGGCCATTTACATTAATAGTATAAACAAACTTGCCATCTGGAGTTAAAGATTGAGGAGCCCCTGAGAAAGCGGCTGGAGAGCCTACTGGAAGTGTAGTTATAAGAGAATGAGTTTTTGTGTCAACGACAAAAGTAGTCAAGTGAATGCACCTCTTCATTTTATTTGTTATTACATGAATATGAAAAGAGTAAACTGTTTGATTCGAAATTGTACGTTAATCATACAATTATTTAAATTGTAGATTTATCAAGGTGTACAATGAACTTAAGAAATATTTGAACACCTACTTATGAGTGTTTAAGTGAAATTTTTATTACGCCTGTAATTTATTGAATTAAGAGACTATTTGGGATCATTCCCCAAAAAGAAAAGAGGACATTTTACAAGTCCTCTTCTACAAAGGTTCTAAACTTTGTTGCTTTCACTTAAATGTAATTATAAAGTTTTTAATGGTGAAATGAGCACCTATCGTTAAATATATACGTGTTTAGTACTTATTAGGAAAAGCAACAATTAATGCGAAGAACACATTGATCGTCTTTTCCACTCGTGTGATTGTAAATTCTCTCGAAAATGTGAATCCGATAAAGAACGTACGATCTAACCTTCCATATTACTAACTCATAAACACTGTTGTTTCAATTTTTTATCAGAAATGTTTAAACGTAAATCTGCCACATTCTTTATGAACGTTGTATCATGTGATACAAATATGATTGTTCCTTTATAAGCGCAGATAAATCGTTCTAATGCTTCAATAGTCCTGATATCTAAAAAATTGGTAGGTTCGTCTAGCAATAATATGTTATATTCTCCTAAAAATAATAGACAAAGCTGGAGGCGAATCGCTTCTCCACCACTTAACGTCTTCACTTTTTTTAATAAATCTGTATCTATAAATTGCATCGAATGTAGAGCACTTCTTAGTGACCCCTCATCATATTTTGAACGATTTTTCATAAATTGCAATATCGTTTCATCACTTGTAAATTGATAGCTCATTTGTCGGAAGTAGCCAATTCTCGCTTTTGGTGTAATGGTCAAACCGACGGCATGGCTGGCAATGTGCTTTAATAGTGTACTTTTACCACTTCCATTTTCACCAGTTATCGCTATTATTTTCCCTAGAGGGAGTTGAAAACTTACTTCATCTAGCAATCTACGATCTTCCAATTCGAGACTAAATTTATCAGCCATAATTGGAAACTTATTATGCAATTCCAATGCTTTTGATTGGTGGAATACAATTTGCTTTTCCTCTTTCACTGCTTCCACATGCTTTAGCTTATCTTTACGCTGTTCAATTGCTTTTGCCGCACGATGTACTGCTTTTTGGCATGTCCCTTTAGACTTCGATTCAAACATACGGTTTGCTTTAGCCTTCGATTCTTTCCTTGACATACTTCCGGCTTGCGCAACTTTTTCGGCCTTTTTCATTTTTTCTTGCGCTGCTTTTGCTAGACGCTTCTGTTCTTTCATATATTGTGCATGAGCTTGAATTTGCTGTTCACGTTCTAATTGTTTCTGCTCTACATACTCGCTGTAATTACCTGTATATACGTGTACTTCTCCTTCATCGACTTCCCAAATAGTTGTGGTGAGCTGGTCAAGTACGGCACGGTCATGACTAACGATTATCAGTGCCCCATAGTAATATCTCAATTCATCGAGTAAATATGAAATACCTTCTTGGTCCAAATGAGTTGTCGGCTCATCAATTAGTAATGCTTCATAATAATGTGTAAACATTTGTGCTAATTTCAGCTTCGTTTGCTCTCCACCACTTAAGTGGTTAGAATTTTGTGGAACAGCTAACCTTCCAAGTAATGATGGGTCTGCTTCATCAGTTGTAGGTGCTGACATTTGCTCAAAATACCCATGCTCTACGTAGCGATGTACCTTCCCAACTGAAGGTTGAACAATCCCAGAAAGCAACTTGATTAATGTGCTTTTCCCGGCACCATTTTTCCCCACGATTCCAATTCGATCAAATTGATGAACAGCTAATCGTTCTATTTTGAATACCGTTTTATCTAAATAAGTCATTTCAATATTTTTCAATTCAAAACAAATTTGTTCCATTTTGCTACCTCCCGAAATATATAATTTCGTATCGATAGCTATAAAATCGATACGAGCTTTTGTTTCAAGCCCGTATTAATAAAAAAGTAACATCATCTTCAAAATAATTCTCCAATCCAATGTGAAGAAATTAACATTATCTTCTATTTATGTAACAAAAAAAATTGTACCTCATTTATTGGCATGTAGTAAAGTTATTTTTTACTTAATTATCATTAATGGCTTTTTCAACTCTATTTCCAACAAGATCTATAATGACATTCATAATATCAATCTCCTGTACCTCTAGGTTCACTGACAGCTTTATAACCATTCTATTAATGAGTTGACAGTTTTTTGAGTCTACAGAAATGGCAAAGTGGAAGAGTCCAAAATATTCCTCACTCTTATCATTATTGTTTTCTAGAATCAAAGGCATTCGCATGATTTATAATTGACAACCTGCCCTAAATTTAGGCTCTATAGAGAAGAATGAATGAAATGTGAAAACCGTCATATTAAGTACCGTTCAGTACTAGTGACAGCTGCTTTAAACATCAATCATGAATATGTCTTTAAATCCTTTCTTACCTGCAGTAGTGATTGTTATAGCTCTGGAATTGGGTGAGCGTTGAATCCAGTTTAACTCCAAAATTCTTTCTAGCAGAGCATTTCCTAATGCACCAGCAAGGTGATGACGTCTTTCACTCCAGTCTAAACATTTATGTGCAAATGCACGACGCTTATTCTTAACTTCCTGAAGATTAATTTGTAAAGATGCAAAGAATTCTTCTCCTTTGTCTGTCACCTCAAACTCTGTGGTGTTATTACAAAGAATGCCTGATTTAACTAAAGAGTCTGTTAGTTGTATACCTAAGCTTCCTGCAAGATGATCATAACAAGTTCGTGCAAAACGTACTGCTTTATCTTCAGAAGCTTGTTTTAATGACCTAATTTCAGTTCGTGGAGCTATTGAAAGTAGAGATTCCATCACTTGGGCAACTTCTTGATTGCGAATACTATAATACCTGTGTCTCCCATGTTTTTCCATTGTAATTAAGTTGGCATCAACCATTTTAGTTAAATGAAAACTAGCAGTTTGAGGTTTAATTTGTGCCATATACGCTAATTCGCTTGCAGGATGAAATCTACCGTCTAATAAAACTGTCAGTATTGCAGCACGAGAATTTTCGCTCACAAGGCTAGCAACCTTTGCTAAATCAGGTGTTCCACTCATATTAATCTCTCCTCTCATTTATAGTCTACATTTCGATTTGTTTAGAACATATCAATTTAGTTAGTGAAAAAATAACTTTACATCCATATTTCGATTATGATTTTATTATATACATGTTAAGCTACTCATACAGTAAATATTTTTTATCAGCTCTTTTATTTAGGTTTTTTTCGTAAACTTTGTTACTGTTGCTGTCCGTTTAGTACTATAAAAAGCATGATTATATTATTAGTCATCTCTGTACAGAAGAAAAGGTGCCACGACTTTAGTTGTGTACGTGTTTACTTATCAATACGAAAAGCAACAATCTATGCGAAAACAACATATATTTACTTTTTGTTGTTATTTATACGAAGTTCCTACAATAAAAAACGGGCTTTATGCAATTGTTTCTTAGAAGAAAAGATGCTAAGAAACGATAGTTTGATTAGTTTTTTTAGTACAATTACTTCATTCAAAGAGAATGACTTTATCTTTAAATATAATAGTTAATTCGGAGGAACTTATGAATCCAATTGTATACACATTACTAGTAATACTTGCTACTTCACTGATGGGATCTTCATTTGCGATAGGAAAAATGGGCCTGGCATATATATCACCATTTCTTTTAGTTGGGTTACGCTTTACAATTGCTGGATTAATAATGGCTCTTTGGGTTAAGAATAAAAAGCTACATTCACCCAAGGACAGTTGGATTAAGATATTTATTATAGGACTCTTTCAAACTACAGGTGTTATGGGATGTATATTTCTAAGCCTAAGAACGATTACAGCGGGTGAGTCTTCTATTCTAACATTTATTAATCCACTTCTTGTAGTAATCCTCGGTACCATTTTTCTACAAATTAAATACCGATTATATCAATGGGTTGGAGTTTTAATAGGATGTCTGGGAGTAATAGTAACATTTGGGTTTCACTTACAATTACAAACTGGAACACTTTTAGGTCTTGGAGCAGGACTTTCTTGGGCTATAGCAACTATATTAGTTAAAAAATGGGGACCTCATTTTAATATATGGGTACTTACAGCTTATCAAATGCTTTTTGGTGGGTTAGTACTCTTACTATTGAGCATCATACTTGAATCCCCAAAAATGATCATAAATATTGAATCTATATCAATTGTGCTATATTTAGCTATTATGGGTTCTATCGTTCAATTTGCAACCTGGTATTACCTTCTCAATAAAGGTGACCCAGGTAAAACGAGTGCCTTTTTATTTTTAGCTCCTTTTTTTGGAGTACTTTTTGGATGGTTACTGCTTGACGAAATTGTTCAATGGTATGTTTATTTAGGTGGACTACTCATTTTTATTGGGATTTTCTTAGTGAACTGGAACTTCTCAAAAGAAAAAATGAACTCATTTTAGTAACCATAACCAACTATACGGGAGGGAATTGGTACAATCTAAATCATAAAATTCCTCTCTATTTGTTTAATCTTTGACCACGATAGATGGATTCAGGGATTTGACCCATTAATTAATGAATTTGACCGATAAACCCGTGGATTTGACCTATATATTATAAAATCCGACCGAAAAAAACTAAATTAACCGGCACCAAATATGAGTTTATGTACCGATGAAATGAATGACAAAATTCTACATCACATCAATTTGATTTATGCTATCTTAATTACAGAGACATATTACAAAAATATTTTCCTTAATAACGCTTTCGATATCCATCTTGTTTCATAATATTTTTTCAGGAGGGGTTTTATTTGAATCAGCGATATTCTATTCAAGAGTTTGTAGATCAAACGAAGCAAAAGGAAAAAAATCAAGGTGTATTTGAACTAGAAAGTCCCCGGATGTTAGAAGTTAATTTGGATGGAGAAGTTTGGGCAAAAGTTGGTTCCATGACTTCTTACAAGGGTCAAGTTAAATTTGTAAGAGAAAGCATTTTAGAGCATGGCATCGGTAAAATGTTTAAAAAGCAATTTACCGGAGAAGGCGTTAGCTTGATGAAAGCATCAGGAAACGGCACAGTATATTTTTCTGATAGTGGGAAAAAGATATACATTATTAATCTTGATGGGGAAGCTATTTCTATCAATGGAAATGATATTTTGGCATTTGAGTCAACTGTTAAATGGGATATTAAAATGATTCGTAAAATTGCTGGTATGTTAGCAGGTGGACTATTTAATGTTCGTTTAGAAGGACATGGTCTTATTGCCTTTACTAGTCATTATGAGCCTCTTACTTTAGAAGTAACTCCTGATAACCCAGTAATGACAGACCCAAATTCTACTATCGCATGGTCTAGTAATTTAACTCCTGATATTGTTACTGATATTCAATTTAAAAGTTTGTTTGGTCGAGGAAGCGGAGAAAGTTTTCAAATGAAGTTTAGCGGTAGTGGCTTTGTTGTAGTACAACCATATGAAGAAGTGTATCGAGCACCCAATGCGTAAAAAAGAAAGACTCTTTTCGTAAACTTTGTTGCTAATGTTATCAAATTAGTAACATAAAAATGTTTTTATATTGTTTGTCATTATTGTACACAAGAAAAGATGCCACGAACTTTAGTTGTGTACGTGTTTATTGCTTATACGAAAAGCATCAATCAATACGAAAACAGCCTAAGAAATGAAATTTGAAACTATTTTGTACTTACTAAAAGAATGCAAGGGTAAAAATTCCATCCTTGCATTCTAAAAAAGCTTTGATAAAACAGGTTAATTTGGTTTGTTGGACAGTGAGTTATTATACGTTTTTTCGTGGTTTAGCAACCAATTTTTTCTTTCTAAACCCCCACCATATCCACCTAAATCTCCGTTAGATTGGATAACCCTATGACATGGGACGATGATTGCTAATTGATTTGCCCCATTTGCGTTACCAATGGCTCTGACAGATCTTGGGTTATTAATTAAGGTAGCTAGTTCTTTATATGAAGTCGTTTTTCCTAATTCAATTTTCAACAGTTCATTCCAGACAGTTTTTTGAAATTCAGACCCTAGTAAGATGATCGGAGTTTTAAATGTTGTTAGTTTTTTTGTAAAATAGTTTGTGATTTCCTCTTCAATCTGTTTTGATATTTTATTTACTCCTGGAATGATTGAAGCGTTTAACTTATTTCTCAAACGTTCAATTTCTCTTTCCAACCCTCTACGATCAACAAATTCAAGTAAATATAAATAATCATCATCTACTATACTTACCATCGGTCCTAATTTAGTATCTATCCAGTTTGCATATAGCATTTTTACACTTTTAGACCTAGTTGGTGCTTTCCCCATGATTTTGGAAAATGCATCGTGAAAACCACTAGAAGAATCATACCCTACATCTATTTGAGCATTGATAATTTTTTCACCTGTTCTTATCGATTTCATTGCAATCCCCATTCTTCTAGCTCTCGCATATTGTACAAAGGTCATACCATAAATTTTTTTAAATTGTCTTCTAGCGGTAGCTGCATGGAGACCTAACTTTGAGAAATCGGCATCCTTCCACCTTTTTTCTGGATTTTCCTCAACTAGCTGTATCATTTGATGTACAAGCGGAGATATTTCTTTAGGATATGACATTGGATGACACCTCTTACAAGGACGAAATCCTGCTAAAAGTGCTTCTTCAGCTGTTGCATAGAAATTACAATTTTCATATTTAGGCTTTCTAGCCGGACATGTCGCATGACAAAATACACCTGTAGTCTTAATTCCAGCAAAGAAAATACCATCATATGACGAATTTCTTGCTAGCAATGCTTCATAATATTGTTTCTTTAAAGCTTCATCATTAATCATTTCAGATCCCTCATTTTATCAGTGCAATATTATTGTAAGGCTCTTTTCGTAAACTTTGTTGCTATACTTCACTAAATATGAGATGGGAAGTATGTTTTATAAGATTTTTTTAGTCTTTAGCAATCAAAAGATGCCACGAACGATAGCTGTAATCGTGTTTATTTCCTAGTACGATAAAACAACAAAAACAACCTATTGTAATAACAATTTTATTTCTTTCGGATATTTATATAACTTCATTACCTTCGTTACACTATTATTGCTCTACAGTTTGTCATTTTGGATGTATTATCTCTGTACATATATAAAATTATAAATAAGATATAGACATTGTGCATACGAAAAATGAACATCTATTTTTTTAGCATCCGTGTTAAGGAAAGTATAGATAGTATAAAAAAATAGCAGGAAATAGAAGGTGGTATTCACTACCAAGAAGCAAGGGTGCAAATAATATCTCAATCATAGACAAAAAAAAACGCGATTCTATTCAAGAATTGCGTCAACAAGTAACCGATAGATCTATTGATTTTGTTGAACATTTTCATCAAAATATTTGCCCCAATCAGGCTTTCTTCCATCAATATCTTTAAATCCATACTCTCTTGATAATTCCCATGAGCTAAGTGCTTTGCCTGTTTTGTTTTGTACCTTCGGATCACTCGCGAGTGCAGCAATCGCTCTACCGATAAAAAATGGTGTTTCAGAAGCGATGAAGTGTGGATCTTTAGCAGCTCCTTCTTGCCAATTCTCTTCAGTGACACCAAACCAATCTAACATAGCTTCTGAACGTAAATATCCAGGACTCACCGCTACTGCTGTAATATTATGATCCTCTAAATCTTTTGACATCGCTTGTGCTAGGTGAATGGTCGAAATCTTTGCCAAACTGTAATATAAATTTCCTCGATAATCATAGCTTACACCATCTGTTATTTCGATAACTAATCCTTTCTGATTTTTAACCATAAGCGGAACACCATAATGACTAGTAATCATATGAGAATGTACTGCTCTTCTCTGCATAAGAAGCCCATTATCTAAATCATGTTCCCAAAAAGGCGTCTCCCATTGGGTGAGTGGATCCCCTCCCCAAACATCATTAACGAGAATATCAAGCTTGCCATTTTGTTCTTCCTTTATTTTATTAAACAAAGATTTCACATCGTCTTCAACCGTATGATCAACTCTAACTGGTATCCCTATTCCACCTTTACTTTTAACGAGCTCTGCTGTTTCTTCAATCGTTTCTGTCCTTCCCATTGAAGATAAATTACCTCTCGTACTTCTTCCAGTTACATATACGGTTGCTCCTGCTTCCCCAAGCATCATTGCAATTCCACGCCCAGCTCCCCTTGTTCCTCCAGCAACTACGGCTATTTTTCCTGTTAATTGTTTCATGTAATCAACCTCCACTTTTTTGATAAGAATAGTATAATACTTAATGATGTCACCTTATGTCATATAATAATTATTCTGTTATTGTAATTTTTAGGGGGTATTTATGCGAGCAGATAGATTGATTTCCATTTTACTGTTGTTACAAAATAAAGGAAAACTAACAACTAAACAATTATCACAGGAATTAGAAGTATCAGAACGTACGATTCATCGTGATATGGAAGCATTAAGTATATCGGGAATTCCTGTAATTGCTGAACGTGGTAAATCAGGAGGCTGGAAATTACTTGATAAATACAAGACAAATTTAACTGGTTTGAAAACCAATGAAATAATGTCTTTGTTAATTTCTCCATCACTACAACTACTTACTGACCTAGGTTTAGCAAATGATTGGTATGAAGCACGGCAAAAAATTCTTGCCTCTGTTCCTAACTCCTATGAGCAAAATACGAATGATATTTGGAACCGTATCCATGTAGATACTAGTACTTGGCGACAGTCAACTGAAAAAATTGAATCTTTTAAAACTTTACAACAAGCGATTTGGGATGAAAAGAAACTACATATTATATATGAACGTGCAGGCGGACAATGTGTTGAACGGATTGTAAACCCATTAGGCTTAGTCGCTAAAGGTAGTACGTGGTATTTAGTAGCACACTCAGCTGGAAAATTCAGAAACTACCGTGCTTCACGAATACAGTCTGCAACACTAACACAGGAAGGTTTTGACCGACCAAATGACTTTAATTTGGCACATTATTGGAGTTCTTCAACAACAGAATTTATTAAAAGTCTTCCGAGATACGAGGTGAATGTCGAAGTATCACCCCATATCATTCAAAGAATAAAGTTTCCTGGACGTTTTGTACAAATTTTACAGGTAGAATCTCCTTTAGAAAATGGATGGATTCCTGTAAAACTTAGCTTTGATGCAGAACAAGAAGCAAAAGAGTATATTTTAGGCTTCGGAGATCAAATAAAAATTATACATCCTAACAGTTTAAAGAAAAATATATATGATATGGCAAAAGCTGTCGTGAATTTTTATGAGCAGGAGCAGACACTATAAAAACCTTTTAATATTGTAACTATCATTTATCTTACTTGCGATAATATTTTTCAACTATAAATCATTAAGCTTTATTGTGGTGAGTACATTCATATTTTCACTTCAAGCATAAGCGCACACATTACTGTGACGGTTAGTCTAGATCCCTCTATCGGAATATGGAGCGACTGCAATCATAACTGAAAACGGTACAGAAACTCCTATTAACATTCCTGTTCCTAATGTACCACTCATATTCAATGATAAAAATAAAGGATTTCTGAGTGAAGAAGCAATTAAAATTGTCGCTGAGTGTAATGGGGATGCTGGAAGTGACTGTTTAGGTCAACTTAACTGTATCCTCTTGTTACTTATAATCCATGTTCTCTCATAATTCTTCCGCAAAAACTGCTCTATTAGCTACAAACAATTTATGCTCTCACCAGTATTGAAGTAAATATTCTCCACTATCAGGCTCTTTCCACATTGACAAATGTACAACTTCTTACTTTTGAAAAATTCCACTCCTTCTTAAGGATAGCAACCTATACAATTGTTATTATTTAACCATTGTATATTAATAAATACCTTTAGAAGGTGAACTCATGTCAAAAACACCACCTATATACCGTTGTAGAATTGCGCCAAAATCAAATTGCGTTTTTACCACAAAAAAATTTCGAAATTCCACTCCTATACAAATTCCAGAAGAAGGAACAGCTACTCCTTATCCATCAAATATATGCGTCTCTGGATTTACAGACAAAATTGTGAAAGTAGTTGTATCTATTAATAACTTAAGTCACACCTTTGTCGGTGACCTTATCATATTATTAGTTGCTCCTGACGGTAGAAATGCCACAATTATGGCTGGAGCAGGATTTGGTAAAGTAGACGATATAACCCTTACTTTTGATGATATGGGGCCAAGCATCATTCCACTCTTTTTGCCACTTACCACTGGTACATTTCAACCAGCAAATTATTTAGGTGAACTAGTACAATTACCACCACCGGCGCCTACTAATCAATCTTTCGGTTCAATGTTAAGTGCGTTTAATTTTTCAAACCCTAACGGCATTTGGAGTCTTTTCGTTTTTGATGCATTCCCTGATGATTCAGGTAATATTGCAGGAGGCTGGGATTTAACGATTACTACTAGTAATTGTACACCTTGATACAGCTTCAATAGAAAAATCATTTATGTCTCCCTGTGTATATAGCAATTCAAAAAAGCTACAAAATGGTGCAGATCATTGTTGAAAGCTATATAACTACCTAAATTGAATGTAATCAGCTAGTTGTATTTTTGAGTGATATCGCATTGAATTAATAAAGGGTGTTACTGTTATACTTGATTTACTTACCGTTAAAGGACCATCTACCTCGTATATATTTTGAGATGTTTATCATCGACTGTAGGTGAAATCTGTTTGCTTATTTTGAATATTACATCGCCTCCTTTCGTTTAGTGTATAATTTTTAGAATCATAAGGGGATTATTAATGTGATTTTGCTATTAACGATAATTGCAGCTACTATGTTAAGCTCTATTTTATTCGTTATAACTGATCCATTTGCAATGATTATCGTTCCGGGTATCGTTCTTGCTTGTTTATTTAGAGGTCTGTACTTACTTAACGATCTAAACAAGAGACTTTTAAAAATAGCACCTAACGGATAGAGTAAAAGAAGAATATGAGAGATATTTAGAAGAAAGGGAAAAGGAAAATAATGAACAAGGTGGAATTTCCAATGAAAATTAATAAACTACAACTTTTTCTTTAGCACAGTTCCTTTCTCAATTAATATAATTTAACCTACAAAGCCCAGTAAAAAAGCACTCTATAAGAGCGCTTTTTTATAACACTTCATCATTATTCTGTTTCGTCCAAAGCATCAGGATAAACCACCGTTTTAAATACATCACCAGAAGTATCGTTTTTAACAAAGATCGTTACATCATAACTTTGTGGATCAACACCATTAAATAGTTGATAGTACATACCTGACATTCCTAATCCTAGTTGAGCAAAACTATCAAAACTGTTCTCGTAGTTTTCTTGATCTACTACTAATGTAAATTCTGAAAATGAATCATTATGTAATACATCTTTAATTGAAGGGAAGTCTCCATTATTCTTGTAATCTTCGACGGTCATAAGTATACTATCTTTAATTTCATCCATCATTTCTTTATGTTTAGACTTTGACATTACATAAGTAATAGTACCGTCATCATTTTGTATGACATCTTTTATGCCATCTTCTTTTGCTTGGGCCTTTATACTGTCCATGTCTTCTCCCTCAAAAAACGAGTTTGGTAAGGTTACTTCAACATTTAACAACCCTTTATCTACTTCAATTGACTCCGTTTCATTTTCTAGCTCAACATCTTTTGAATTTTCTGCCGACTCCACTTCTTTTTCTACATCTTCTTTACCATCACTATCACTTGCTTTTTCTTGACTACATGCTGAAACAAATATAGTTAGAAATACAACAATTGATAATATTAGTGTTCTTTTCATATTATTTCTCCTCCTTAAAATCCCTCTAATATTATACCAATAATTGTATTTAAGGGCAGTAAAAAACTACTTTATATTTTTATACTATTTCATTCTTCTTTTTTCTATTTGAAACATTGATACTAGCAATCACAATCTCCAACCCCTCTAAGAATGGATTTAATTCAGCATATTTTTCAAAGTATTATGAGTAAATCGGAATACCATTCGTAGTAAAGTTAATATATCTCACCGACACTAGATAATACAGATCTATTGTATCCAGTTAAGAGGGGTAATTTTCAAACAAAAAAGCCATATCAATGATATGACTTTCTAAGGTCCTTATTCCTCTATAGGCTTATCGTTAAAACTCATTAATATCAGAAATTACACTTTTTAATATATCAATAGATTTTATAGGATCTTTATCAAGATCTAAACTATGATTTCCACCATCAACCACTTTTAATATAAGGTTTTGATTGTTTTTCAATTTATCAAAGCGTTCCACAATAAAACAAGAACTATCTTTTTCTCCAAAAATACAAAGTCCTTTATTTTCACTGTTAACCATTGCATTAAATACATAATCATTTTGTATTAACGGTGTCAACCATATTACTTTAGCATCTTTCAACATTGTATTATCCAACAAATAGCTTAAAGCTTTTGTACCAATTGATTTTGCTACTACATAATACTTACTGTAGCTCTTGTCCTTAATTGCGTTGTCAATTGTAAGTTGAACATCTCTTGCGAAATCCTTTTCATTAAGTGCAGACATCTCTTGCCTATTAAATGAATAATTAATGTGTAATACATCAAAACCTTTATTGTAAAATAACCCCGTTGTATAGTGTAACAATGGAGATTGTGTTGAGTAACCAGCCCCAGGTAGGACAATTGCTAAGCTATTTGCTTCTTCTTTTTGTTCAATCAATCTAAAAGGGATATTCTTAGAACCTATAATTTCATTATTAATCATCATTTTTCACTCCCAAAAATTCACATTGCTCTCTCCACTATAAATCAATATCCTTATAAAACTGTAGCGTTTGTTGAACAACCTTTATGATATTTATTCTAAAGTACTAATATTTACTTTAAATATAATTTCTTAAAAACCGCCATCTTTACATAAGGCTGCTTTCTCATAAATATGGTTTATCATACTAGAAATTAAACACGCTTACAATTATATTTCGTGGTATCTTTCCTTCTATTTTAAGAACATTAGCAACAAAGTTTACGAAAAAAGCTCTTTCTTTTAAAAACACTGCGCCAATAGGACTTACGGGAACAGGTCTATCAGGTTATTTCACAAAGACATAATGCTAGCTGCCCAGGCACTCTGTGATCACTTGTAGCCTCATATAAACATAACCATAAAAGTGTACCTAACTAACCGCTAGATGGTTGTTATATTTCGGCTAGTACATCGAATTTTGCTGCGTGTGAATTTGATATAGTGTTCATAAATACGTTTACGCTTTCGTATGATACTCATATGGATATAAATTTGGTTAATAATACCCGCAAACGATTTTAGTCAGCACACTTTTACACAAAGTTTCGATTATTAATTAAACTGTAATTCAAACTATTATTACTAGTTCGAAAATATTTTTCATTGTTCAAAATTGTAAGAAATGATAGATTATTATTATGTTATAAATTTACTTTTAAACTCTTGTAAGGGATGGTAGGTTTTAATGAATGGATTAGAAACGTTAGCATTAGGTTTACTTATTTGTTTTTTTATTTTTAGGCAATATCAAATATATAATTATGACGAATTTCATAAAACAGTACCTGAAAAAAAAATAAAAAAACAAATCGTATCCAATAGAAGAGGATTAATAATTACTAATTTCCTCTTCGGCTTTATTATAATCTTGATTGTATCACCAGAACTTGTAGAAAAGTATATTGATTTAGAAGTAGGGGAAATAGTGAATGTTTCTAGTGTATTCGCTTCTGTTTTGATCGCATATTTGATTTATCACCAGCAAACCCTCGAAGGGATTAGAACAGAAATAACAATTAAGAAACTATTAAAAGAAAAACATGAGGAAAATAACAAAAGCTTAAATTCTCCTAAACTAAATATACAAATAAATGAAAATAAACAAAAGTTTTCGATTCCTATATTCAGTAGTAGAAACATGGATTACAAAATAGAATCTATATTACAAAATGTTTCAGAAAAAGAGTTACATGACGAGAATGTTCCTTACTATTCATCTGATTTATCAATAGCTAAAACCTTATTACCTTCTTTGCCAACATACAAAGATAACAATAATTTACACAACCTCAATGTATATCCAAATAAAGAGCTAGAAGTAGATGTAACAGATCATAATGGAAATGCATTTACAGCAATAGCAAGTGATGAGTCCGTTATTATTTGTATTGTTTTCCTCATGTTCAAAGATGTGCCTTTACAAATCTCTTGTGACACTGTACGTTAATAGCGATATTCACCATTGAATTCTCTTGAAATAGTTTAATAATTTCCAGAGGTTAAAGTAGTCAGGCATTCACTAATTAATAACGCCTTAAAACCTGAAGAAAAGGAAAATCTATGGCTGACTGTTCGTGCAAAGGGAAAGGAAACAATGAAATATTTTGTAATTGTCAGCTTGGTCAAATTACATTAAGTAGTGGTATGAAAGGGTCAGTATTTATAAAGAGACTGCACAAAAATTAGCTACTCTTCTTTCACAATAAAAAAAGTAGTATTTAATGATTTCGTCAACAATTCATAGTTTAAGAGAATTGTCCAAAAAGTATAAATTTATAGGACCATTGCGGCCCAAGGGACTCATAGATGATCCCGATTGGTCTCGGACCAGCAACCTCTACCTGACAAGGATAGAGTAGGCTAAACTGGAATAAAGCATAGATTTATAGGGGTTTCGTCTGTTTCCAATCAATTTATTTCTGTTCATTATTGGCTAATGCTGACACAATTGGTCTACAATTCATCAACAATTGATCAACACGCAAAAATATAAAAAGTTTTGCTAATAAAATAATGAGTAGTAAACACAACCAACTTGTGTTTATTACTCACTATTTTCATCACTAATTATGCATAACTCATATTCCAAAGTAATTTAACAAAATTAAGGTCCCCTATTTTTCCTCTTAAATTTTAAGAAAAGTTGACTGAGACTTATAACACTAATGAGCTTTTTATAACGATTAACCAAAAATAACCCTTCTAATAATTGGTATTATATTATACAAGCTAAAAAAAATTGAATGTGTTGTACATAGTCGTGCAAAAAAAATGTATTAAGAATCCTAAACATCAATTAAGTGTATCTGATTATATCCAAAACTGGAATATTGTAACCAGATCCTGCTGATAAATTGGCAGTTTGGATCTGAACTTCAATAGTATCACCCATATTAAGAGCTTGAAGCTCAATCACAGATACATTATCATCCACCTCGATAACAATATAAGCAAGTTTACTATCCGGTGTAAAAATGATATCTACGGGCACAACCTCTACTTGAATAGTTGCAATAACCCAGTGTGTTTTCGTATCAATTACTGACACTCCACCAATCACATTTCTAGTGAAAGAAACATAAGCTAGTTTCCCGTCGGATGAAATCGCAATATTATCAGCCCCGGCCTACCAACACTGTAGCAAAAACAAATTGTGTTTTCGTATCAATAACTGAAACTCTCTCACTTGAATTCACAACGTAAGCCAGTACCAGAGTGTACCAACCTCCTTACAATCGTTTTTATTAATGTATGCGAGCGTAAGGTCAAAGTGATTTTTTGAATCTGCATTGTTCTTCTATCTGATAAAGGCTATTCGCTGGGCGCGCTGGAGGGTCAGTCGTTTTCTCTTTGCGACATCACTCCGATTTGTGTATATCGCTGTATACGTCATTCGTTACTACTTACATAATAGCAGCTATAGGAACCAATACGCATTCACAAACGTTGATGTGACGGTATTTATAAAGTGAATCATATGCTTTACTACGATACAATACTGCATACGATTTCTACTTTAAGGCGAAAATGTTAGAAGGATATACGTCAGATGTGCTGTGCTGACACCTAACTACATGGCTCTGTCATACCATCACAATTTATATCAACAGAAACATTTTCATCTCCAATTATATCCGTTATTTCTACTCTTGTTACATTTTTAAATGAAAAGAGCTTGTTAGTGTTTTTAGTAGCTTGATCTAGAGTTATAGGCTGTATTACACCATTTACAGTAAAGTTAATAACTACTCTTTCATTTCCTGTTGGGTCAGAAACAGTAAGTTCAGCTTCACCGTGTAATCCAATTGGTCTCCCATTGTATGCCTCTATTACATCCCCCGTCGATAATTCTAAATAATCAAGAGATGAGGTTTCAGTAATCAATTGACACGGACAATCACACGTTTTTCCTTCCTTGATAGTACTCCCGCAACACGTTGTTACCTTTTTATATTGAGTCATTGTTATTCCTCCATAATCACAGTTTAATATGATATTATATAGCGTGAGTCTTATACTTGATTGGACGTATAAAACGAAACAACTACGCTTTTTTTCACTTGTAATCCTTTCGAGTCCCTACTTATAAAATGGTTTCCAATTTGAGCAATTTTCCGGGTTCAAATTCTCGCCGAAATATTCGTATGCGAGATAGAGCAAGTCACGCTCCATTGTGAATTCGGTTATAGCGTTCGAGTTTTTGATTACTTGGAAGTAGTCTTGCACGCTTTCCACCTGCATTTCGTCGGCTGAATCGTTTTCAGCGTCAATTAACGTAATAATTTCGTTTATTTCTTCGATTTAGTGCTTTCGTTGATCGTAGTCGAGCCATTCGCCATTTTCCCACGCCATAAGATCGTCCTTCTCTAGTTTTAGTGCAAGCCAAATAGCCCGCCGATTGATCGGGAGCGTGAATTTATATTAGGTTAGATTATATTAATACGGAGTAAATGCAATAACTAACGGTCTATCTCCAACGTCAATGGTTGCAATAACAGAATGGGTTTTTACGTCGATTACCGATACAGTTCCCTCCACAACATTTCCTACGCAAGCAAATTTTCCATCCGGAGTAAATTCAGAAAAAAGTTGATTGTTACCTACTTGAACTGTCGCTACCACAGCATGAGTTTTCGTATCTATTACCGTTACCGCATCTCCAGTTGAAGAATTGATATATACTAACTTTCCATCCGGTGAAATGGTGATCCCTGTAGGGGGCGTACTTCCAGAACTTACAAACACAGTTGAAATAGTAATGTTAGTTTTCACATCAACGACTGAAACTGAAGCATCGCTGGTATTCACTACGTAAGCAAGCTTCCCATCCGGTGTTATTTTCACATCGCATGGTTCATTTCCTACCCTCACAGTAGTGATAACAGAATGAGTTTTTGTATCTATTACTGACACGGTATTACTTGGATTATCAAACGATCCTTCATTAGCTACATAAGCTAACTTTCCATCAGGTGTAAATACGAATGCTACTGGAACCGACCCAACTGGAACGGTTGCTATTACAGAGTGCGTTTTCGTATCTATGACTGAAATGTTATTTGAACCCCTATTCACAACGTAAGCTAGTTTTCCATCCGGAGTAAAATCGACAAACACGGGCCTTCCACCCACGTTTACTGTAGCAATTACAGAGTGTGTTTTCGTGTCTATGACCGATATGTTATTAGAGCCAGCATTCGTTGCATATGCGAGTTTTCCATTAGTTGTAAAAGTTATACCGTTAACAAAATTTAAGTCTATCCCTAATGGGACAGTAGCAATTACTGAGTGTGTTTTGACATCGATTACAGACACAAAAGCCATATCACTTGCGTCATCTGCAAACAACACATATGCCAATTTACCATCAGGTGTGATTGCAATAGTGTCCGGCGGTCCTTCTACAGAAACAGTAGCAATAACAGCGTGGGTTGCCGTATCTATGATTGATATTGTTTGGGATTGGCTGTTTGAAACATAAGCAAGTACCATAGTGTACAGACCTCCTTACAATCGTTTTTACCAATGTATGCTAACTTAAAGATCAAAGTGATTTTTTGAATCCGCAATATTTCTCTGTCAGTTAGAGTGATTCTGATGGAGGCGCTTGGGGGTCAGAAAAATAAAAAAGACCGTCATGATTGACCGCCTTTTCCCTTCAATCTCTTAACCCGTATTAATGTACTCTTACTTATGCACATTACTTCCTCAACTTTTTTATCCGAATTACTCTCTAGTAACTCAAACGCATGCTCTATTTGTTTCCTGCTGTATTTCTTCGATTTACCTTCAACATAATCACTACGTTGTCTAGCTATAGCCTTTCCTTCCTGTGTGCGTTCAATAATCATATTACCCTCAAACTCAGCGAAACTCATGAATACGTTAAATATTAATCGGCCTGTCGGTGTATTTTCAATAACGCCAAGATTCAATATGTTCACCCTCACACCGTACTCAAACAGTTCTTTAATTATCTTAGTTCCCTCGACCGTCTACCGTTCAAACCTGTTTAGCTTTGTAACTATAAGCGTGTCGGTTGTGTTAATCTTATTCTATAACTCTTTTAATTGAGGTCGATCACCTTTTGTTCCGGTATAAAAATCCGAGTATATCACTTCTGTTTCCACTTGCTCCAATAGTTCTCGTTGTGTTTCCAATGAAGTATCCCACGTTGGGTGCACCGTGCAGACTTATTTACTTACAAGGCTCACTTACTCCACCCCAACGCATTAACCCAACAACTAAGTCCGGACCACTCACATACACTACTTCAATTCTAGTTACGTTGTCACATGTAAAAAATTTGTTAAAATCATCGAAAGTTAAAGATATAGACTTGTTTAATGTACCATTTGAATAAAAGTCAAACCTTACATCATCTCCCGCAGATGGTCCTTGTAATAAGAGTGTACCTATAATCCCAATTGCTTTACCATTGTATAATTCCGAGGATGTATTGTTACTACTTACCGAAAAGTTAGCCGTAATATTTTCAGGTAACGTTTGAAAACACGGGCATTCACACGCTTTTTCTTCCTTTACAATTGTACTTCCACAACATGTACTTACTTTCTTATACTGAGACATCGCTCAACCTCCATAATCACAGATTTACGATATAATATGCTCGTATTTTTACCGTGATTGGACTTACGACCTCAACCGACATCAAGGATAGAAGGGTTGCGTTACTTTTAATTGAGCTTATGATCCTATTTCTATGGAAATGTGCAGCAAGAATTAGTCCGCATTCTTTTATGAACTACTCATAAGAGCCGTATACCTTTTTCGCATCTCTATAAAACCCTTTAAGTGCCCTATACTCTGAGGATTAATCTTTTCTTCATTCGATAACATTTCAAATAATTTCTTTTTCAAAGATTCTGATGTCCAGTGACCATTTTTAAATATCCCCTTTCAAATTAATTAAAATTAAAAGCCAATTGCGTTGATTGCGATTAGCTGTTAAACATCAAAATATTTACTCATCCGTCTAATCAAAACGAGTTAATTAACCATACAATACCGCAAACAAACTATGAAATGAGGTAGAATAATGAGCGCGTATGTTTCAAAATCATCGTGTTGCGGTAGTACTAAGACGCTTACCACGTCAGAAAAGACCGTTTGTTGCGATTGTCCGGTTCCTACTTGTGATTTTATGGGAACTTATCTTGTAGAAGATACCGACCAATTTCAAATTTACTGTGGAGCTCCTACTTCTACTGGGGTTTTATGTGGAACTATTACTTTATTGACTGGTGATGGGCTAGAAATAAATATCACAACAAATGGTTCGGTTATAACAAAAAATATTCGACCATTAGCCAATTTAGCCGATAATAGCAACTCTATAAGTTTTTCTTTTCCAAATGTAACTGATATTACAGCGAACTGTGTGGATGATGAAGATGCTTGTAGGATTGAATACTCATTTAGAACAATAGAGAGATGTATCAGTACATCGGTACCTAATCAATAATCAACCGCCCTCAACCAAAATTATCTTGCTGAGGGCATCCGTTTTTATTTCGATGTAAGCAATTAACTATCCTATTAAAATCTCTGATTACTGTGATAAAGATTACGAAAAAATTTGCACTTTTAATGCTCGGCTTCCTTACGCCTGCAATGCCGTAGCTTGACGGAGATTAGTTATAAGGTAATCAACCGTGACTTCTTCGCCTGTTGAACGATAGATTACTAGAATGTTAGTTATCCTGTCACCTCCGTTATTACAAAATAAAAAAAGCACCAAAGATAGATGCTTATTTTACCTAAAAAGGTTTGAAATATTATTGGTGGCGTGCATGAATTTAGTTTAAGTTAAATTATTTACTGCGGTGTAAATGCAATAGCTATCGGTCTATCTCCAACATCGACAGTTGCGATAACTGAATGGGTTTTTACATCGATTACCGAAACTGTTCCTTGAGTAGCATTTCCAACATAAGCAAGTTTTCCATCCGGAGTAAATTCAGAGAAAAGTTGATTGTTACCCACTTGAACTGTCGCTACCACAGCATGAGTTTTCGTATCTATTGCCGTTACCGCATCTCCTTCCGAAGCATTGATATATACTAACTTTCCATCCGGTGAAATGGCTATTCCTGTAGGGGGTGTACTTCCAGCACTAACAAACACAGTTGCGATAGTAATGTTAGTTTTCAAATTAACGACCGAAACTGAAGCATCGCTGGTATTCACTACATAAGCAAGTTTCCCATCCGGTGTTATTTTAACATTGCGTGGTTCATTTCCTACATGCACAGTAGCGATAACAGAATGAGTTTTTGTATCTATTACTGACACGCTATTACTTGGATTATCAAACGATCCTTCATTAGCTATATAAGCTAACTTTCCATCGGATGTAAATGCGAATGCTACTGGAACCGACCCAACTGGAACGGTTGCTATTACAGAGTGCGTTTTCGTATCTATGACTGAAATGTTATTTGAACCCCTATTCACAACGTAAGCGAGTTTTCCATCCGGATTAAAATCGACAAACACGGGACTTCCACCCACGTTTACTGTAGCTATTACAGAATGGGTTTTCGTGTCTATGACCGATATGTTATTAGAGCCAGCATTCGTTGCATAAGCAAACTTTCCGTCTGCCGTAAAATTTATACCGTTAACAAAATCTAAGTCTATCCCCAATGGGACAGTAGCGATAACTGAATGTTCTTTAACATCGATTACAGCTACAAAAGCCATATCACTACCTGGATCTGAAAACAACACATAAGCTATTTTACCGTCAGGGGTGAACGCTATAGTGTCCGGCGACCCTGCTACAGATACAGTAGCGATTACATCATGGGTTTTCGTATCTATGACTGATATTGTTTCGGAGCCATCGTTTGATACATAAGCCAGTACCATATCGTACCGACCTCCTTACAATCGTTTATAACAGTGTATGCGAATTAAAGTCAAAGTGATTTTTTGAATCAGCATTGTTTTTCCACAAAACACAAAAACCGAAGCAACTTAACGATTGATCCCGCCTCAATTAACGATAGATTTTTTATGATACTACGAATCGGATCGTGATAACTGGCGACCCAACGCTTACCTACGTCAGTAATTTCGTATTGCTCGGCTTCTTTACGAGTAGATCGGCTGGCTTCGTGCAAAGTATATCGATAATGTTCACCGCGATATATAGCTTTTCCATTTGAGACGCGAATGGAGTATCTTTTAATAGTTCCGAGGCGCGTTGATAGACTTCGTGTTGCTTACCGTCAAAGAACGATTTGCCTCGCTTATATTTTGCTAAGCGTTCAACGTCTCCCGCCGGTGGAAACTGCTTGCCTATTTCGAACATTGCACCACCTCCTTTCGTTTAGTAATATAATTAATAGATTATAAGGGAGGTCTTACTATGACTTTTGGCTTTACGATACTTTCAATAGTCTTATGTGGAATCTTTTTGCTGTTATTTGGTAATGCTTCTTTAGCAATAATCTTTGGAGTTGGTTTAGGAGTTCTATTTAGATGTCTTTATCTGCTTAACGAAATAAATGATAAACTTTCAAAAATAAATCCAAAGACTGATAGAGTGCAAGAAGAAAATGAAAACAACGCATAACTATAATCATGCAGGCTTTGAAAGAAACGACGATTTAGCGTGAGATCGGGGCGCTGCGACTTCGACCTTATCATTACACTTAACGTATGATACTTCGTCCATTAGCCCGCAAATTTCATGGTGAAACGATGGTGCGTTTGCTAATACGTTGCTCGCTGGTTCGTTTTCCGCATCGAAATCGTAGCTCGGAATCCAGTTACCGGAGTTTTCAGGGTTCAAGTCCTCGCCGAAATATTCATACTCAAAGTAGAGCAAGTCTCGTTCGCCACGATGAATTCTGTTATAGCGCTCAAGCTTTTCTATTAGTTCGAAATAGTCCTGCGCAATTTCGACCGGCATATCTTCGGCTGAGGTATATTCAGCGTCGATTAACGTGATAATTTCGTTTATTTCTTCGATTTTATGCTTTCGTTGGTCGTAGTCGAGCCATTCGCCATTTTCCCACGCCATAAGATCGTCCTCCTTTCAGTTTTAGTGAACGCAAAAAAGCCCGCCAATTGGTGGCGAGTGTAAAGTCAAAGTGATTTTTAGTTAGTTCGGTGTGAATGCGATAGCTAACGGGTTATTACCTACTGGAACCGTTGCGATGATAGAGTGAGTTTTCGTGTCAATTACTGAGAGGTTATTACTACCGTTATTACCGACATAAGCGAGTTTTCCGTCTGGTGTAAAAGAAACAAAACTTTGTTGGCTACCCACTCGAACTACTGCTATGATTGAATGGGTTTTAGTATCTATGGCCGTGACGGTATTCCCAATTCGAGTAACAACATACGCTAATTTACCATTCGGTGTAATTGCTACGTTATCAGGCCGATTATTAAAGTTACCTACTTGAGTTGTATTTATTACTGAGTGAGTTTTTACATCAATTACCGAAACTGTGCCAATATTATTTTGATTTTCACTTACAACATAAGCGAGATTTCCATCTGGAGTAATTGTGACATCCTGCGAACTATTTGGGATAGTAACGCTTGCGATTACCGAGTGAGTTTTAGTATCTATTACCGACACAATACCCGGTTCGCTAAAATTAGATACATAGGCAACCTTGCCGTCCGAGGTAATGGCGATAGTATTCGGAAAATCGTTAACTGATAAGGTTGCAATAACAGCATGTGTTTTTGTATCAATTACAGACACTCTACGATCCATAACATTAGATACATAGACGAACTTTCCATCGGGCGTAATAGTAATATTCCCGGGTGCGTCTCCTGCGGTAACAGTCGCAATAACTGAATGTGTTTTCACATCAATAACGGAAATAGTGTTATCAGTCTGAACACTAAATACCCCCTGATTTGCGACATATGCTAATTTCCCATCTGGTGTAAATTTGACATCCACTGGATTACTTCCGACCGGTACTCTTGCTATAACGGAATGTGTTTTAGTATCGATGACTGTTACCGAATTAAATCCGGAGCCACCGTTTGTAACATACGCAAGCTTTCCATCAGGTGTGATCGCTATGTTAGTAGGAAAACCGCTAACTGTTAGCCTTGCAATCTCGCTATGTGTTTTAGTATCAATCACAGAAACATTACCGCTTGCAGTTTCGTTAGCAACATAAGCCAGTACCATATCGTACCGACCTCCTTACAATCGTTTATAACAGTGTATGCGAATTAAAGTCAAAGTGATTTTTTGAATCCGCATTGTTTTTCCGCCTGACAGCGCTCTTTCGACCGGGTGTCCTGTTTATATGAAAGGATGATGAAAATACATAAAACTATCTTATTATTATCGAAGAGACCATATATATAGATTGTAACCACAATTACTCCTTATTTATGATTTCAATATTAACACCGATATAATTATCGTTAATTTAAAAACATTTTCTTTTTTTTAAAAAAAGCTCCAACTCGTATATTTCACGAGCTAGAGCTTTTACTATTACGATTAATAGAACTTTAATTTTTATTAGCATTATTATAAACAATAAAAGAAGTAGTATATGAAGTAAAAACTCAATCATTACCATATTTTCTCTTTTTTATCAAAGACACTCTTCACTTCACTTATAGGTATCACCTCATTCGGATGTATTCCCTGACCTTTAACTGCAACTGCAACAACCTCATTTTCAGTATTTACAACTGGACCCCCGCTATTTCCACCAAAAATTGTTTGTGATACTTCATACCTGACTTCACTTTTTCCATTATGAGGTAGCGTTTTTCTCTCTCCAATAATTTTAGCATCTCTTCTACTAATATCCATTTCGTGAACGTATTCTGGATAACCAATAATATGAACCAGCATATCTGACTCAATTTTCTCGTTAGATTCAAAACCTAATTTTTTTATATCCAAACCATCAGTGCTTAGTATCGCTATGTCTTTATACTTATTATAATATTTGACCTCAACATATTTACTCGGTTGACCCAAAGAGTATTTTGATCGATGTAGTTTAATTTTTGGAGCTTCCATTTCTAAGTCGATAAGTTCTATAAACTTAGAAATTACATGTGCATTTGTTATTAAACCAATTCCCTTTAACAAAAATGCAGTACCCTGCCCAGTTTGTATTGAATGTTTTTCATCATCTTCTACAATATCATAAGACAATGATTCAATTACAAATGTATTCTTTTCCTGTATTTTACTCATATCTAACGAGATGTAAATAGAGGGTTCATCTAAATCCTTAACAATCTCATTGTACCTTCTTGCTAATTTAAGGTAAACTGGATCTTCTTTAGTTTTAACTTGCCCTAAATAAGATATCATTCCTCGTAATACGTCAAACATTTTAGGATGGTTTCCATGTTTCCTTTGCCTAAAGTTATATTTCTCATTAAATATTTCCTCAGCTCTTTTCAAGTTACCATCACTTTTATTTTTTTCAATACAATGAATAATTGTACGTATGTGCCGCACATATGATCTTTTTACATTTAACTTTTCATTTACTGTTATTCCTGTTACAGATAAATTCGCATAATGATTTTTTAGCCTAGTTTTGTCTTTATTTACTCTAAATCCATTTCTCTGAACTATAGACATTACCTTATCGGACAGTACAGTTGGCGAGTTATAATCTCTTCTATATGCAATTTCTGTTGGGAATCTCACATTAGATGTTGAAAAAGTAATATCATCGGCATATCTGGTATATACACATTTATATTTACGAGCTAATTCTGAAAGGTTTTTATCTAATTTATTAGTTAGTATATTAGCAATAATCGGAGAAGTAGCGGCACCTTGTGGAAGAAAACCTTTATAATGACAGCAAATATTTGCCAATATAGAGGCAACATCATCATTAAAATTAAAATATGTCTTAAACATTGCTCTTACACGTCCAAAATTAAAAGAGTGAAAGTAATCTAGAAGATCAAAATTCAGTATATTCCGCTGCTGTATGTGTTTTTCAGCATTTGAAACAATGCTACGTCCCTTAACAAACCCGTGTGAATTAGAATGATTATTATAAATTATGCTCAATACGTAGGCAAATTTTTTTTGAATAATAGATAAGTTTTTTTTTGGAGAATGTATAATTCTTTCTTTTCCAGATCTTTTTTTGATAGTAAATTCAACATAGTTCTTTTTTTTTCTAGATAAAAGTATCTTATATAAAATTTTCCCTTTTATTTCTAACAATCCTGCAACATCATTAAAATTTTCCAATGAACGAAATTTATTTACTAAAACAGTATCTGAACAAGCTAATTCGATATTCATATATTTTAATACCATCCATTTACTTCAATTATAATCATAGAAAGAGCAGGTATAAGCTGATCTATCTCAACATGAACAAGATTTTAAAGATTACTTAGCTCATAAGAAAAATGAACTTTCAGGTGGAGTAGCAGTAAAACAATTTCCTATTGAAGATGACTTCACTTCATTATCTCGAACAGCCTTAAAAATTATAAAAGATGAGTTAAACAGTGATGATCCCAATCGAAAATTAAATGCAGCAATTGCCGTCATGAGTATGAAATTGTCTTAACATAATAATTTCCAATCATTAAAAAGGGCTGTATCTTCTTACAGTCCTTTTCTTTTTTATACCTAATTTATACAAGAAATCCTGGAAATAATGAAATTCCCCTTCTCAAAAAACCCGTCAAATCAACAATGTATAAAACCGTGCATATTTAATAAATTTCCATTTTAATGGAACATTGTTATATCAACGTTTGTGAAAAAGTGTTGGTTCCTATAGTTGCTATTATGTAAACTAGAATTGAATATGGTATTCATTAATATACAGAAAAAATACTAATCAATGAAAATATTATATATTATTATAAAAATTTCACAAAAAAAGTGTGATAAATTTCAACTTCATTCGTCTTACATATGTAATTAATTTAAGGAGGAGATTTTAAATGTTTAATAGTTTATTACTTGCAGGATCTATCGGATTATCAAGCTTAGTAGGGGGAGGAGTAGTTGATACAGTTCAACCAGAAGTACATAAAGTATCTATCCAAGAGTTTGCTTCTATTTCGTTACTGGGGGTATCAAACTGGGATTTAGATGCACAAAAATTCAACGGAAATTATGACTTTGATACAACATCAAATAGTACAAATAAACATACATTCACACTTGGTGAAGCCGCCGATGTAAACTTTTATCTAAATAGAGATACTTCATTAGATTATAAAATGAAGATATCGAATAGCAGTGGTAGTTATACTGTAAGCCCGTCATCTGGTAACAGAGGAGTTCTTTACACATGGAAAAATGCACAACCCGGTACTTATACTGTCGAAATTAAATCATCTTTAAGTATGGAAGGCTCTTATAATTTGCAAGTAGCAAAGAAATAATTTTCCTTAATTGTACATTTTCCAACAATTATGATATTCTAATCATAGACAAGCATTAACTGCATACAATAAGAAAGACCGAAGGTGCTGTAACACCAACGGTCTAACAATAGACGATTCCTTCAGGAGTCGGCTTGAATAGTCAAAATAGACCACCAATCGCTCCGGCTAAAGAGTTAAGGGTGGTCTATTTTTTGCCGTTTTTATTGAAAGACAGTACTGAAATGATCAGCCCGCAAAATGCAATTGCCAACATCAACGCTTCAAATACCGTCATACGCCTCACCCCCTTTCAGGGAATGAAGCCGACCACCCTTAGAAATTCGCTATTGTATTCCAATTATACCATAGTTGCCCATACTGACGCAGTTTGCTGTGACAGTAACATCTACCATTCGTGGCATCTTTTCTCCTTTAATCAAAACAAAAAAGACTGAATTTCTTCAGCCTTAGTAACCTCACTAATCATTGTGTGTAATAGTATATTTTCACTCTTTAAAAAGCTTAAATCAATCAATTCTTCAGTTTTACTACTTTCCCGGAAACAGGATTAACTATAAACTCATATAGGTCTCCATTTTTTAAATTTATTACATCAAAGTAGTAAAAGCCTCCTACAAAGTAATAATCGTGTATAGTCCCTATAGCATACTTGACATCATCTTCATCCGGATAATAAATTACACTGTTTTCATATTCTGTTTGTATTAGAGTTTCCACCTTATAGTAAGCAGCTTTATAGGTTAGGTTAGGAAGAATAGAATAAAAAAGTATTAATGGCCCAATATAAAACAATAATAATATAAGAATAATCTTTTTATACTTCTTATTTAATAAACTAAATAGTAGAATCTTACTTTCTCTATCAAAGGATTTATTCACTATGTAGGGTTGTATAAAAATAACCATATAAAACACTAGCGCATAAATAATATTTTTATAAAAATGCTCATTAACGTAAGATAATGTTACAAATTCTATTGAACTAAATACAATAGCCGCGTAAAACCAGACTTTTCTCTTAGACATCATTGTTCAGGTCAACATTAGCATAAAAGACCTTACCCCTCCTCAAATCACCTTAATTTCTAATTAGTTTAATTAATAACTATCCCATCATCTCACTCGCAGTCAGACGTATCATCATAGCTTGATGGCTTAGTAGCATTATTCCTGTTCTAGACTACAAAGTAAGCAGTTGATAAATACACACTGCATTATTTTAATAGTATTTAGTATTTAATAGTATTTAGTAAGACTTTTGGTAATGTTATATCGCAAATCCTAAAGAGTGGAGTACAGGTTTACAGTTTACAAAATGCATTACAAAACAGTGGTTTTTAAGAACTTTTATTGTATAAACACCGGTAAATATTTTATATATTGTAACCTATTTTGCGGTTTATGGCAGCTACCGTGTCATTGGATCTAAAAGAGCGTTTCTTACCAAAGTATAAAAAAAGACTATAGCATTATTGCTATAGTCTTTTGGTGTCATTCTAGTTTCCTAGGTTAGGGTTTAAAATATGACCATCGCAACCAGCGAAACACATACCTGCACCACTACCACCATTAGTATCTTCCAAGTGATGATTTGGATCTCCAGCATAAGCTGATGAAGTTGTTCCTGCTGCTACTAATGCAACACCTAATACTGCTGATAGAATTATCTTTTTAATTTTCATAATATAATAGCACCTCCAAATATTTAATATATTTAAATAATATAGTGATAGAATTACCATGTCAAGAAAAATTTTCTTTATTTTGTTTTAATTTGTAATATTCTATCGAAATTTATATTATTTGATTAAATATGTTTAGTAAAACAAAATATTACAAATACTTATTAAATAAACTTTATTATATTTATGTAATAATATAATTATTTGGAGGTATTTGAATATTATGAAAAAAATGAGAAATATTGTTGTAGTTTCTGTAATTTCTTTTGGTTTACTAGCTGCTTTCGCTCCTTCAGATAATGAATTAGCTGGATGTAACGGCGTCCACTGTCTAGGGGTTTCAAGTTTATAATTTTCCTGTCAGAAGCTCCCCTTTTTTATCTAAGACTATGATAAGTGGCGGAGAGTTCGAAATAATGGAAATCATATTGTCGATTAAGAAAAAAAAAGGATTGTATTATACAGTCCTTTTTTTGACCACATTTTTAAAAGAGTTTTATACAAAATAATATACAAGAATTTCGCGAAATAATTTATTTACCTTTCCAAAAACCTCGTTAAGTAAACAAATGTATGTAACAATGCATATGTGAGAAATTTTAAGTTCAAAAGAATGTTGATATATCAGCATTTATAATCGACTCACTATCACTTTTGTTTCCTAAAAGAGCTGACATCCATTAGCCAGCTCATTCATACGGTCTGTACTTCTTTCTTAATTCTTCAAGCTCTTCTTTTTTTCCTCCGATATCAACACGTAAAAACAAGCTATCTCCACGTAATTTTTTTACTGGAGTCAGCTTACCAGAACTGATAAGCTGACTCATTCTTTGCCTTGTGACTCCAAGAATCTTGGTAGCTTCAGACGTTGTTAATACTTCCTCTATGATGAACTTTTCCACTTCTTCCCTTGAGTTTAAATGGTACTTCATGTGTATGGAGTCCTTATACCCAAAAGCTCCTCCATATTCAGCAGAAACAAATAAAATTCTAAATAAACTATATGTACAATTGGAGAAAAAAGGAGTTAAACAATAATGCCGCAGCAGCAACTTTATTTTGACTATGTAAATGGAAAGCTAGTGCCATACTTGTACGTACTTACATTGGATACTTGCGAAATTAAATGGGACAAGCATGTTTACTATTTCAATGTAATTAAACCTTTCGAACATGAAATATTTGATTTTGATAACTCACAGAATAGTGTATCTATTTTCTTATCAGATTTAATTTTAAATCAATCACAACCAGAACAACTAGGCATTAACTTGAAAAATGTAAAAAAACGAATTGGTACATATGGGGTTGATCAAGCAATTATTAATCAATTCATTCTACAAGTAATAGACGTAAATGAGGTATTAGCCTTGTTTCCGAACCAAAGAAAAATGTCCCTTTTGTTATCCTAATATTTTTTTAAATTAAAACAGAACATACATTCTTTGATAAGTACAATTACCTGTTACTTGATTTTGTATAATTTCGTACCTTTACACATACAAGGTTTTGATTAACTCTGAATTAAAGAAAGGAGTGGCGTTTATGGCTAGTATTCAAAAACGTGGCACAAACTCATTTCTGCTGGTTGTGGAAGCAGGTTATGATGCCAAAGGTAAGAGAATAAGACGAACAAAAACAATTCGTATAGATGATGATAAGCTACTGAAGACAACAAAGAAACTAAATAATCACCTTGAATTAGAACTAGCAAAATTCCGTATGGAAATAGAAGCTGGAGAATATATAGCTCCAGAAAAGATGACATTAGAAAGGTTTGTTTCAGAATGGGAAAACAAATATGCAGTGAGTGAACTTGGTGAATTAACTCTGGACACATATCTAAGACACTTACGAAATCATATATTGCCATACTTTGGGCACATGAGATTAGACCAAGTGAAACCAATTCAAGTAACAACTTTTTTACATGCTTTAGTGCGTAAAGATGGAAAAGAAAAACAGCTTTCTTCAGGAACAAAGATTTACATATATCGTGTGTTAAGAAATGTATTTCAAAGAGCAGTAGAATGGAAAATTATCCAACAAAATCCTGTCGCAGATGTTAAAAGACCCAGAGATACCAGAGAAAATGACATAAATGTCTATAATGAAAAAGAAGTAGAAATCCTGTTTTCATTAGTTCAAAATGAACCAAGTCATTGGCGTGTATTCACTTCACTTGCCCTAGCAGCAGGCTTAAGAAGAGGTGAGCTTCTCGGATTAGAATGGTCACATGTAGATTTTGAGAAAGGAACACTTTCAATTGAACAAACAATTGTTAGAGGGAAAAATGGAACATCTACAATAAAGGGAACAAAATCAAGGAAATCAAGACGAATAATCTCCCTTCCCCCATCAATAATGGAAGAATTAAAAATCTATAACCTTAAATGGAAGAAAGAAAAAATGAAAATGAGAGATCGTTGGATTGAAAATAATCATGAATGGCTCTTCTGTAACGAAAATGGCAAACACTTTTACCCAACTACCCCATCAACATGGTGGCGTAGATTCACCAACAGGGTAGAGGTCAGTTACATCCGTTTACATGATTTAAGACATACATCAGCTACACTATTAATCAACCAGGGGATACATGCAAAAGTCATTTCAGAAAGATTAGGCCATGCAGATATTCGAGTCACAATGGATACTTATGGTCACGTACTACAAACTGCTGATAAAGAGGCTGCACAAAAATTAGATGGTCTTTTTTCACAACAAAAAAGTAGCATTTGATGATTTCGTCAACAATTCGTCAACAATTCATCATTTTAGAGAAATCCCCAAAAATCAAAAACCCCTAGAACCATTGCGGCTCTAGGGACTCCTGGATGATTCCGACTGGTCTCGAACCAGCGACCTCTACCCTGTCAAGGTAGCGCTCTCCCAGCTGAGCTACGGAATCACAATATATTGTCGTGAATACTCTATATAATAGCTTGATATATTTGAAATGTCAATAACTTTTCATGACTTCAACTTAACGATCTCTCATTTTTTATTGGCTGTTTTCTCATTGATTGTTGCTTTTCAATTAAGTAATATATATACACAACTACCCTTGGAGGGACATTTCTTTTGAAAAACTATTTACAATATAGTAAATCCTTTCTTACTATGATAATTTGGTGACAAAAACAACAAATTTTTCTAAAAAGTCTTTTAATTTTAATATGATTGTGTGTCGGAATCCTCTATGACATCATCAATCCCTATTGTTACGAGAATATGTTTCCTGATCTTATAGAAAATAAGAGCTAGATGTTACCTTAAGTGCGATATACCTTTGATCACAAAAATGCCTATCCTTATGTCAAAGAAAACATGACAGTTTGAAGCTCTATTTTTGACAACAAAGTCATGTATTTATTTGGTTGTGATGATGTGAACCATGAACGATTTGATCTTACATAGATGATAGGAAGGTCTTTGCTTCATGTCGAATCACAAACTAAAGCAGCATATCAGTGTAAGAACAACATTTTCACTTATTGCAGATTATGCCTTATGGAACAATGCTTTTTTCAACTTATTTCCACATGAATTCAATACATCAAATGAACCTCATACAAAAAACATGCTCTTCTTGCTATGCCTTATTAGAAATATAAAACTAGAAGAAGAAAAAGAGAGAGTCAAGACCTCAAGTTTCTCCTTTTTCAAAATACATAAAATCTTCATAAATTTACGCTATTATAAACTTTAATAAAGGGGGTTAAAATATGATGGAGAAATGGAGTAGAAGAACGTTTTTAAAAAACGGTACTAAAGGTACTCTTGGTATGTTAACACTTGCTGTTGTTCCAATAAGTCTGACTGCATGTAATAACGAGGAAACAATAGATACTAGTTCTTTAGCAAAATTAGGATTGTTAGAGGACATAAAAAAAGGGCCTTTCCCTAAAAAAATCAATTATTCTACAACTATTCAAGATGCATGGGTCGAGCAAAAAAGAGAAGGATTTGTGTATGTAAATGTTGATCCCGAGGATGCTAATAACTTATTAATTATGTCTCCTGTGTGTACCCACTTGGGTTGTATTGCTGGTGAGGTTAGCGATGATGAAAAAAGTGAAAGTAATAAGGAACTAACATTTTATTGTCCTTGTCACGGAGGAGAATACGATGAATTCGGTATAAATACCGGTGGTCCGCCTCCACGTCCTCTTGACATCTTTCAACCCATTATAAAAAACAATGAAGTATATATACCAGTCCTAAGCAGCACAGAGCGTACTTAAATTTTCATAAGGATATTTTCAGATTGATTTTTCTTTTACTACACAAATATAATCATGTATACATCTAACGTTTGTAGTTGATCTAGGAAAAACTAAACTTAGTACCAGCAACAAATTATATAATAAGAGACTTTAAATACCAACAAATAATTGTCATAGGTGGTTTTATGGAAATCCTAAAGAAATTAAGTATAATTATTGTTGTATCGTTAATCCTTCAATCAGTTTGGGAATTCCTACAGTGTGGGATTTTTTATAATATGTCTTCAATGTCAATTGTTGAGCCACTCATGTGGCAAGCAATATTTGGGGACGTTAATATGACAATTATTTTGTTTCTTTTACTAACATTTATTCACGGAAATGATAAGTGGATATTTAATAAATTTAACAAAGTCACTTATATAATCATTTTCTTATATGCGTTAGCTTTAAGTTTTTATTTTGAGAGTTCAGCACTATATACTAAAAGATGGTCTTATTCAGAATATATGCCGTTAGTATTAAATACAAACATTGGACTTTTACCAGTTATTCAATTAATTGTTCTATTCCCTCTAACCTTCACCATTAGCAGGTTTATACTTAAAAAATTGAAAAGTGGGAGTTGACTACAATCAATCCTCACTTTTCAATGCGACCGATTTCTATTTTACCACAATAATCGTCCCAACCATTCCTGCTTGTTCATGCCCAGGAACACTACAATAGATTTTATATTCTCCCTCTTTTAAAGGTATAAATTTGATTCTACTGCTTTGCTCAACATCTACATTCATATGAATTGCTTCTTTTTCAACATCAGCTGACACTACCTTAACACCGAATATTTTATCGATGAAAGACACTTCATCAGGGTGTGCATCCATTTCATCCATATAAGTTATTTCAATGTCCATATCATAAGCATTTAAATCATGGAAAACCTTACCTTCATTTATTAAAATAAATTCATATTCTGTACCTTTTGTTAAAGTAATCTTTTCAGGATTAAATCCCATCTCAAATGCTGAAATTTCTATTACTTTGTCGTTACTAACAGCTTCATCAGATGACGCAGTTTCAGTTTTATCAGCACTTTCTGCATCATCGGTGTTTTCTGTAACCTCAATGTCTTCTATATCCTCAGTATTTTCTGCATTCTCAATTTCACTAGATTCTTGTTGACTACTAGTTTCACTGACTTTTTCATTAGAAATTTCCACGTCCTTTTCAACAGAAACCTCTTTATCTTGTACTGTTGAACACCCTGCTAGAAACACTACAATTATGAAACTCGAAAAAATGTAATGAATAAGATTTTTATTTTGCTTCATTTTCTACCCTCTTTCAGCGAAATTATATTTTTTTCACATTATTATTATAATTTGAATTGATTTAATAGTCTGTTAACCATATGGATAACAAACTAAAAAAAAGGAGTATTATTTCTACTCCTTTTTTTAGGTCATTTAGCCTATATATCCTTTAGTATTCCTGCTTGAGCTGCTTTAGCAACGGCTTGAGCTCGATTTGTGACATGTAATTTAGCGAGTACATTTTGCAAATGTTTTTTCACTGTATGGGGGCTTATATAAAGAAAATTACCAATATCTTTATTTGTATACCCTTTCGAAACAAGTTCTAAAATTTCCTTTTCTCGGTCACTTAAATTATTTATTTCTGATGAAGCTTCAACTTTAGTTGAAATAATCGAAAACTCTTGTAATATTTTATCAGCCAACCCTTTGGTAAAAGGAGGATATCCTTCATATGCCGATTTGATATAAGAAAATAATTCTTCCATGTTGAGGTTTTTTAACAAATAACCATTTGCACCATTTTTTATAGCATTAAATAAATCATGCTCTTCATCGGATATTGTTAGCATAATAATTCTTACGTTATTATTGAATGTTCTAATTTGTTTAGAGGCTTCTATGCCGTTTTTTTCTGGCATTTGAATATCCATTAGTATTACATCAGGATTCAATTTTTTTGTCAAAGAAATGACTTCCAACCCATCGCCTGCTTCACCTACTACCTCAAACTCAGGTTGTATGTGCAGTAATTGGACAAGTCCTTTTCTTAATACTTCATAATCATCACACACTAATATTTTAATTTTTTTCATTGAATCACCTATCTATTGGTATAATTAATTCCACAGAAGTACCTTGGTTTAATTTTGAATCAACTTTTATATTTCCTTGAATTAATGTTGCACGTTCATGAATCGTTTTTAAACCGTACTTTTTATCCATCTCCCCAAGATTTTCAAAACCTATCCCATTATCTTTGATTTGAATGTGGATTTTTTCATTAATTTTAAGTAAGCTCACTTTTACACTTGTTGCTTGAGCATGTTTATTAATATTATTGAACACTTCTTGAAAAATACGTAGGATATGCATTTTCACAAGTGCGGTTACATATTTTACATCTTTCGAAATCCCAATTTGTTCAAACTGAACATCTACTCCTAATTGTTCCATGTATTTTCTTCTATACAAATCTATTAGTTTAAATAAGGACAATTCGGTATCTTTTGATAAGCGAAGTTCAAATAAGTACTGTCTAATTTCATTATAGGTGGAATTAACTAGTTCATCCAATTGATATAGACTTGAGGAAAATTGATCTTTATTTAAATGATCTTCTGACGTTTTAGCTTTAATATATTCAAGTAATATTTTCATACTACTAATTGCTTGGGCTAATCCATCATGCATCTCTCTGGATAATCGTTCTCTCTCTTCAACAATTGCAATTTCCTTTATTTTTTCATATTGAAAGACATTTTCCAAGGAAATAGACAAAGTATGTAGAACATTAGTTAACACTTCATTTTTAGGAGTATCAGAATTCTGTAATATGAGGTATCCAATGATTTCTGATTTATCTTTTGTTTGCAGCTTTAAAAACATTAAAGAAGAATCACTATTTTTTGTAACTTCTACTTTTTCTCGGTACAAAGATAGGATAGAATTTTTATCAACTTTTCCTGTGGATACCACAGTTGGGTTTGATAGATCATTGTAATTGACAATAAGTAAACTACTACTATTACACCCCAATAAATTATTCACAATTGTTAGTGCGTTTTGAAGAACAACATGTTTATTCGATGTTAAACGTCCTAAAGATATAATTATCTTCGATAGCTTAAATAACTTCTCAGATTGGTATTGTTTTTTAGCTGTTTCTGTATATAAAGCTATTATTGTTGCCCCTAATTCTTTTTGAGAAGACAAGTCTCTTACTGTTAAAGCAATTTTATTCCTTAATGAATGATCGCTATATATTTTAGATGCTGATATACTTATGGGGATTTGATGGCCATTCTTTTTTATTAACTTTCCATCATACAATTTATTGAAGTTATCAATTATACCTTCTTCAATCCAAATCAATTCGTTTAGATGTAAAGGTTCGATTGTTTCCCTTCCACTCATAGTTATTGCACCTTGATTCATATGTTCCAACCTCATTTGTTCATTGAACAGGAAAATACCATCTATACTACTATCATAAAGAGCTTTTGCTTCTTTTTCTTTTTCATATTTCTTTTTCTCAAGTTTGGATAGGTTATTAAAAAAATATATGGATATTAAAACAATTCCCATTATAAAGATAGATGAAGAAATGACTATATCTGCATAATAGGATAATCGATGTATGATAAATTTATGACGGATTAGTTCATAAATTACGATTAGGGAGCTTGTAATAGCTATAAAAGAAATTTTAAACCTTGAGTAGCTCTTCAATTTTCCTTCCCCTTTTTAGGCTGTTTTCGCATATTGTTGTTTATGTACTAATAAAAAAGCATTTAATTTGTGTATTCTTTGTTTCTTACTTAGACTAACAACTAAAAATATAAAACGTATATTATGAAAGCAAAAAGCCTTTTATTATTACTATAACTGATCAATAATGCTAAAACAATTGGTAAACTGAGCTATTAAAACTCCCAATAACTATTGTTGTCCACTTTCCAAAGGACCAGACCAGAGGTTCATTCCACCATTTAGATTCCCAACCTTTTTATAGCCTTTGTCTATCAAAAACTGACTGCTGTCTGCTCCCATGCGTCCAGAGTGACAAATAAAAATGATCTCTTTGTTTGCATCTAGTTCTGTGTAACGATTCCTAATGTCATCAAAAGGTATATTGATGGATCCTGGTATATGATTGTTTTGATAAAGCTCTACTTCTCGTAAGTCAACTAGAATAACATCGTCTTTTTCCATAGCATTAACTACCTGCTCTTGGGATAATGAATTCCAGGAAAGTTCGCTTGTATTATTTACCTCAATGTTTTCATTTTTAGAATTAAATAAAAATTCCCCAACAGTTCCTAAAATAACTAAAACAAACAGCATTATCAGTATCAATCTGATTCTCTTTTGGTTCATTCTATCACTCCTTTTTCAGGTTGGATTCTTTTCATGTAATTATCAACATCCTGTTGAGTCATTTCTCCAACTATTTTATCTATTACAATTCCATCTTTGTCTATTAAAAAAGTTACTGGAATAGGTCCAACATTGTAGGCGTTAAGCACCTGTTCATCTTTATCTAATAAAATTGGAAATGTTAAATTGTATTGATCAACAAAAGATTGAACTGTTAATTTCGGCTCGCCTACATCTACTGCTAGCACTTCTACACCGTTGTCTTTATAATATTGATAAGAATTTTCAATAAAAGGCATTTCTTTTTTGCATGGTGGGCAATATGTAGCCCAGAAGTTTAGAAATACTCCTTTACCTGCTAACTCGCTAAGCTGTACATAGTCTCCTTCCAATGTGACCAATTTAAAATCTGGTGCTCTTTTACCTATAATAGCAATCTCTCCTTTTTCACTAGAAAAATTGGAGTACAACACATACCCGATAGCTAACACAAACCCTAACAAAATTAACCCTCGTAAAATAGTCCTTATACGCTTGTTCATCGCAGTTACCTCCTCACCGATTTATGCATATGAATGTAAACCTGCAATGACTAGATTTACTACAACTAGATTCAGCATGATGATAATAAAACCGATAACTGCTAACCAAGCCGATTTCTTCCCTTGCCACCCTTTTGATAATCTTAAGTGTAAGTATGCTGCATAGAATAACCATGTAATTAAAGCCCATACTTCTTTTGGGTCCCACCCCCAGAACCTAGTCCATGCTTCTTGTGCCCAAATCATCGCAAATATTAAGGCACCTAGCGTAAATATTGGAAATCCTATTAATACAGAACGGTATCCTATTTCATCCAGAAGGTCATCACGGACATTCTTTAGCTTTGGTTGAATGAAGGCACCTATTCTTTTCCTTAATACTAATCTTGTTATAATATATAAACTCAATCCACTTAATAACGCCCACAATAAGGAATTCAACTTTCTTGGTGCATTCACCCCATTCATCCAAGAAGGAGCCTCAGCTAAAGCAACATATGAATTGTTAGATTCTTCAAGGGTTCCGTTTGGAGGGCCTACGATCGCTGGCATCGTATATGTAATCGTTGTTTCTACATCTGTTTCGCTGACCCAACTATAGTTAGTTTCATAGTTCATTGTATTAAATATTAAAGTAACACCAGCGAAACCAACTGTACTTAGTAAAGCATACATGACTAGCTCTAAGAATACTGTTTCTTTTGTCGTCTTCTGTTGATTAACTGTTTTTATTAGAAAAATCACACCTGCCACGAAACTAATCGCTAAAACACCTTCACCTAACGCAGCAGTTGTCACATGTATTTTTAACCAGTAGCTTTGCAAGGCTGGTACAAGCGGCTGCATGTTATCAGGAAAAACACTGGCATAAGCGATGATGATCATAGCAATAGGTAAAGCAAAAACGCCTAATATACTTGTTTTATATACTAGGTATATAATAATGAATGCTAAAACTATCGTTATCCCAAAAAACGTCATATACTCAAACATGTTGCTAACTGGGGCATACCCAGAAGCAATCCACCTCAACACAAAATATGCAACCTGTAATAAGAAACCAAAAATAGTCAATATAAATGCCATTTTTTCTATTTTTGATAATTTTGTATCTTTATTTTTACGAGTTTTAAAAGATGCAGAAAATAAAATAGTTGCGATAAAGAATATAAAAAACGAGATTCCTAATAATTGACTACTTAGCTGAAACATTCTCTTCCTCCCCGTTCTTCCCTCTTGTCCTTTGTTCTAATTGATCTATTGGAACTGAAATACCTGTATTTTGAAATACATTTCGTAGCTCTTTCTGAAAGCTAAACCACCCTTTATTCGTATGACCAGCAACCCATACTTCTTCATCGAATCGCTGAATCCATATTCTTCGATGCTGCCAATAACTACCTTGAACAAGTCCAACCATAAAAATAAATCCACCTAAGCCAATAATACCTAATGTTAAATCTTTACGGATTGTAAGTGCGGTAACATTCCTAGTCTTAACCCCCGCAAGTTCAATTTTATAATTATTTTCACCTAACGGTTCAAGGTTTTGACCAATGGATAGGAAACTTACCTCGTCTTCGGATGAATTTGGACCAATAACATTAAAAGCAAAAGCAGGATTATTCGGGACCTTTGATTTTGTGATTGGGCCATTTTCACCAAGCTCATAATCAGGTAAATAACTCATAAGCTCTACAGCTATTGTTTCATTAATCTGATACTTAGTTATTGGGTTTACTAAGTCTACAGTAAATTTTCCAAAGGATTCTCCAGATGCTTTTTCAGTTACGGCAAAGTCAAAGCTTTCAAACTCATTTTGCTTATAGCTTACTTGATATAGTGCATAGTTATCTATTTCAAGAGGATAATTAACTCGAATTTGTTCACGCTTAATTTCCTCTAAATCGGGTTCCACACCTGGTATACTTGAACCAGTATTCTTGAACAAAATAGCATTCGTTTGATAATTTTTTGGAACTACTCCTCCTGCATTGTTTATCGCTTCTTTATATTTCGGATCATTCTCATCATAAAATTCAAGAATAAATTTCTCATTTTTAATATAATAATCTCCATTTGTTCCAGGCACTTCTTTTGTTTCGCCATCACGTAGCCAAACTACTTCGTCTAAATAAAAGCCAGGGACAAAACGAAGCATCCCCCCAAATAATACGATAATTAAGCCTATATGATTAACATACGGACCCCAACGAGAAAACCTACCTTTTTCTGCAAGTAAATTATCCCCTTCTTTTCTAACTGTATAACGTGATGATTGTAAACGTTCTATAGCATGCGTATAATCAACATCCTTTTCTTCTATATAAGTAATGCCCAATAATCTTTGCTTTTCTAAAAACTTCACATGCTTTGTCACTCTTTGATTTTTTAATTGTTTATATAATGGGATTACTCTATCTATACTTGCTACAGTAAGAGAGATACTTAACAAACCAATTAATAGTAGGTACCACCATGAATTGTAAAGATTATTAAAGCCCAACTGGTAATATACGTCTCCTAAAACCCCATACTCTTGTTTGTAAAAATCTGAAGGTGGTATATTAGGTGGTATGTATATTTCTTGAGGAAAAATGGTTCCTATTATTGATGCGAGAAGCAAAAGTATGATTAGCCAAACCCCCACTTTCACAGAAGAAAAGAACTGCCATGCTTTATCTATTGGTGTTTTATTATAGACTTGTGACCTTCTTGCCGTTCCTTCGTATCGCATATTAATCAAATCTGTTGCGCTCTCTTTTAATGGATTCCCACATCGACTACAAAGCTCTGTTCCTACCTGATTTTGCTCCCCACACTCACATAACTTTCCTACCATAAACAACCTCCTGTTTAGTACCTTGCTCGTTATTGTAATGTACCAATAAAATTTAAAGATTTTATGAATATATAAAAAAAAACGCTGTATTTATCAGCGTTTTAAGGATACTTTTTTTACGATTATTTATAGTCATTCCTAATGCTTCTTTCTCATTCGTTACATCTATTAAAAAAATTGACTATTGTCATTGATTACTTTCCTCCCCTGTGACTATGAGCATGTGAAAGGTCCTAAACAAAAATAAGAGCCTCTACAATTTCGAATCCCCCATACAATGCACTTTATAAAGAAATACGTTTACTTTGATTTTATTACTATAAATACGGAAAAAATCATGAGAGGACATAACACAATTAAACAAATTTCAAATAATGTCTTAAAATAATCAAGAATACTTGTCGGCTTAATTAAAGTTGTTACTACAATGGAAAAACAAATAATTCCTAATAAAATTAATACTCCAGGTATAATTAAGTTCTTCTTCATGAAGCGCTATCCTTTTCAACCTCTATCGGCAACGAAATACTAATAGTTGTGCCCTTGTTTATTTCGCTTGTTACCTTGACCTCTCCGTTCAACAAGTCAATTATATTTTTTACGATCGCTAACCCAAGACCTGTTCCACCCATAGTACGTGAACGTGATTTATCCACTCTATAAAATCTATCAAATATAAATGGAATATCCTCTTGTGGGATACCAATACCTGTATCCTTAACATCAATCAAACATTTATCACGTTCAGTTTTAACAATTACTTCAATCTCACCTTGATTTGTGTAGCGGATAGCGTTGTCTAGAAGATTAATAAACAGCTGTTCTAGCTTGCCTCCATCTGAATATATAAGAGGCGTATGCTCGTTGAAAAATGTTTTAACTAATAAATCTTTTTTCTTTGCATGAATGCTTGTTTTATAAACTGCAGATTCAACTATTTCCTCTATATCAACCCATTCAGTGTATACATCTACTTTTCCTAATTCCATTTTTGAAAGGTCAAATAAATCCTCAACAAGCCTTGTTAACCTTGTTGTCTCTACTTCTATAATTGATAAATATTCATTTCTTTCGTGTTCATCCATGTATAAATTATTTTTTAATGCTAGGGAATACCCATGTAAATAAGATAGCGGTGTCCGAAGTTCATGAGCTATATTTGCAAAGAATTCTCTTCTATTTGTTCTAAATGAATCCAGTTCAGTTGCAAGGTCATTAATGGCTGATGATAATTTACCAATTTCATCTGATGAATGTACATTGACTCTTGTCTTTAGCTTCCCTTTGGCTATTTCCCTCGTAGCTTTTTCCATTAATAGAAGCGGATTGGATAATTTTCGAGTGACAAAATAAGTAATTCCTATACCTATTAATATTGCACCAAGAAGAGCGATAAACAATAATGAACGGACTTGAGAAATGGATTTATGTATATCATCAACAGAAGATAACACAAAAACACCTCCCAAAAATGAATTATCTGAAAAAACAGGACTCCCGGATGCTAAAAAGTGAATGTTGTTATTCCTATATTCTATATCTGTATCATAACCATCACGAAGAGTTGATAAATCATCGGCTGAAAGATGCCCTCCCCCTATTAGTTCTGTAGTCTCTAAAGAACCAAGAATAACTTGTCCATTTTCATCAACAACAATGATCTCAGTATTTGTTAGAAATGATAACTGTTGAAGTAATTCAATGATTGTCTCATCCTGAATGTTATTAAGAGAAGACGCATAACGTTTAGACAGCTCATGAATATTGTCATGTACTTGTTTATAATAAAAGTCAGTAAATAAACGATCGATTACGTAGACGAGGGGAATTGCTATAATAATAAATAATATAATAATTACAGAGCCGAGCTTCCAAGTAATGCTGTTAAAATTCTTCATACACTCTCGTCAGGGTTATTCAACCGGTACCCTACTCCCCAAACCGTTTTAATCGGATTAAAACTAATCTGTAGTTTCTTCATCTTTACCCTTATATTTTTAATATGTGTATCAACCGTTCTTAGTTCAGTTGGTTCATTATACCCCCACACAGTATCTAACAGAATATCTCGTGTATACACTTTGTTTGGATGTAATGCCAATAGATGAATAAGCTCAAATTCTTTCGGAGTTAAATCAATTAAAACATTATTAATCCGAACTTCTCTACTAGTTGAGTCAATTGTCAGGATACCGTTCCCAAAGATTAGGAAGCCTTCGGAATTATTTTCATGTCGGGATACACTAGAGCGACGTATCAATGCATTAACTCTTGCTTGAAGTTCTTCTGGAGCGAAAGGTTTACTTAAATAATCATCTGCTCCTATTTCTAAGCCTTTTACTCGGTCAGCTACTTCATCTCTTGCAGTTAACATTAAAACTGGAATTGATATATTTAGATTTTGTCTAATTTCTTTACAAACTTCCCATCCATCTAATTGTGGCATCATAATATCCAAAATGAGCAAGTCAAGCATTTGGTATTTTCTTTTTACCACCGATAAACCCTCATAACCATTATCTGCTTCGTACACTTCATAATCCTTACTCAAGTGAATCTTAATAAGGTTTCTCATATTAATTTCATCATCAACAACTAGAATTTGTTTTTTCATTTGATCACCCTATTCAGCATTTTTCCCTAAAATATAAATTAGTATCTCCCGTTTTTCAAAAGGTTTAAGATCAATAGGCAGATAAGTATAATCCTATATTGAAAAGAGACCAGCATGACTAAGCTGCTCTCCTTCCGTTTTCAATCTACATTTCCACTATTATCAATTATGTGATTATGTTCTATATCTAAATCAACTTGTAACGACTCAGTGTTAACTATTAGTCCCATATTATTGTATATATAGAAAAATCCAATAAGGATAATAGCTGAAGCTATTGGATGTTCAAGCATTTTATTGAAGGGCTGAGTGAAAGGTTTTTGCGTTTCATCATTCAACAAATTTAAAGCTAGAATGAGAGAAACAATCACTAATGTAAAAAAAATTTTGATGGTTGATTCCTGATATTGAACCATTACCATCTCACCTAACATTGCTCCCATCATTCCTCCCATTAAACCTGACAACATTCCATTTAATACTGGTATGATTCCATTCAGTAGCCCAATCATACTTCCGCATATAAACCCAACACCCATTCCTAAGACAGTAGATAAAAAGAGATTTCCATTTAAAAAAACCCCAAAGATCACTCCACTTAACAAACCATTCATCATACCGACTGTCATTGTAATCGTCATACTAGTCATACTTGTTATGTTTTTTCTTTGTATTACCAAGCATAAGGAAATATAAAAGGTTAATAAGAGTGGTGTTATAATTGTCATTAATAACGCTTTTGACATAATCATATTTATCACATCCTAGTTTAATAGCATGTACATCAATATATGCATTTACTATTGCAACTAGTACAGATATCCCTACAAACATCACATGATTCGACTTAAATCACCTAGACATGTAATCCAAAACTACGGTATTTATATAAAAGTTATTTATTTGAAGATAAAATCTTGAATTGACCTTTGGATAACAAAATTTCTAACACATACTTTGTGCTAATCATCTACTCAAAAAATATTCTTATCTAGCTTTAATTCAGTCAAATCACCTGAATGAGTAGTTAAATCAACATCAACCTGCAATCATTTAATTGTAAATCATTTACAAGGTGGGTAGCTTCCATATTAATTACATCCACCACTTTAAAAGTGATTGACATGAGATTTCACAATTAAATGTTTCTTGTTTATTATATAGATAATTAATTCCTTCATGAGTTTCTACAATACTGTTCTCAAATGAGATTTCATGAGCTTCTTGGTATACAGGGTTCTATCAATGATCTCCTTTGTAGTTCGATTTATTTAACTACATCATTAGATTCTTCACCCTGTTGACTCCTTCTCCAGCTTTACTTATTCTTTGCATTACTTTCGATAGAGTCATCAAATTTTTCTTTAAGCAATTCATGTTGTTCTCTTAACATAGTAAGTTCACCTTCTAATTGCTTAACTTTATAGCTGTCTAATCTAGAAGACTGTTCTTCTTCACTCGATAAATCACTTTGTACAGTAGCATTATGACCAAATTGATGTTTCCCATGACGATGACCATGTTGATGTTTTCCATGATTATGACCTTTCATCATAAAGACCATTGATAATGGACATAAAAGAAGCAGTAAAAGTAAAATCCATTCCATCATTAATACCTCCCATAGATCAATTTTAATAAAGAAGTCATATGTCAAATGACTGTAAATTTTGAACGGTGTATTTTTTTTGTACTTAAAACTAAATGTATATACTAACTGGTGTTAGTGGCTTCTTTTCTACTATTTTAAGGATGAAAGTTCATATAGCTTCACCATTCTATTCAATTTAATAACTTAAACAAAATTTTAGAAAAGGGCGAATTTTAGAAAAGGGCCGATCTAACAATATACTATTATTTATGAATTTCTGAATCATCACTCCCATCTCGATACCATAACCTCTTATAATATCTTTATATGCTAATTGTTTTTTCTGCAGATAAAATGCATATATGTTCTCAACTGTGTGAAAGGTGTTTTTTCAACTATTAAGCTGATCTTCACCCCTGTACCCCAACATAAATAATGACCGATAAAAGCATCAATACAATTACTGCTAATATTGTTTTATAATAATCTTTTGCTGTTATTACATTATCATTATTAATAGTGCTTCTTCGTTTCAAATACTTCATTAAGAATATTCCGATGATTATACCTACAATACTCATTAAATGACTAACAGATATCCTCCCTAATATCATTGGGTTAATTCTAGAGAATTCCACAATTGCTCGTATGATCATATAACCAATTAAATAATGAATAAAGATTTGTCCATGGTAAGATGATTTTTTCAAGCGTAACCATAGGTACCCAAATAACAAATAATCTAATAAAAATTCGTATGCTTGAGATGGATGAAGATACTCTCCATTTACTTCCATTCCCCAAGGTAATGCCTGTGAAATTGGCCCACCAAATACATCACAGCCAATTCTACTAATCCCTTGAGCTAATATTAATGCTGGCGCGACAATATCTAATGTTTCCCAAATCGGCATCTTGTGACGCTTCATAAATATATACCCAACAGCAAGACCACCTAAAATACCACCATGTATTGAGAGTCCGCCGTTATGAATGAATATAATTTCTAATGGATTATTAATAAAATAGATAGGATCGTACATGAATACATAAATAATACGAGCTCCTATTACTCCACCAATGAAAGAGTAGATTGCACCATCTATCAATAATTTATAATTAAGTCCCCTACGTTTTGCTTCTCTAGTTAAAATAGCTAAACCTGCCATTACACCAATAGCTATCATTAAACCGAAAAAATATATTGAAAGCGGACCTATACTAAATATGGGTTTCATCAAAAATTCCTCTCTTCATTAAATTATTTCTACTCATCCTAACCAGTCATACTAGCTTAAATAAAGGTCCGTTTCCTACTCTTTGTTGTTATTTTGCTAACCAGTATTATCTGGTTTTATAGCAGAAAGGTACCACTCACTAGAGTTATACCGTATTTATTTCTTAGCACGTAAACAACTATCAATGCGAAAACAGCCTAAAATATGTCCCCTCCTTCGAATACAGTGCTATTATAATAGAAAATTATAGATTTTTTATGAAGATTGGAACTAACTATAAAGTTTTTCAAAAGAAAAGTGTTGGGTAATCTTTCACCTACAAAAAAAAACACCATCTCAAAACTATATAGTCTTTAGTGGCGTTTCTTAACTTATTAATATTTTTTATCAATGCATTTTTCCGATCTTAACCTTTGAACAATCGTGCGTTTATTGCAACAATTACAGTACTTAGTGACATTAATACAGCTCCTACTGCTGGACTTAAGACGATTCCTATTGGTGATAGAATTCCAGCTGCCAGTGGAATCGCAACAATATTATACCCCGTTGCCCACCATAGATTCTGAATCATTTTTCTATACGTTGATTTTGAAAGCTCAAGGATGGACACAACATCTTCAGGATTACTTTTTACTAAAATAACATCTGCAGTCTCCATTGCAACATCAGTACCTGCTCCTACAGCTATTCCGAGATCAGCGTTTGCCAAAGCAGGTGCATCATTGACCCCATCCCCTGTCATTGCTATTTTTAAACCGTTTGCTTTTAGTTCTTTTATCTTGTCTGCTTTTTCATGTGGTAATACCTCTGCTACTACATCATCTAGATTCAATTGCTTTCCAACCCATTGAGCTACTTTGTAATTATCTCCAGTTAACATCAACGATTGGACATTGATATTCTTCAAACGTGCGATTGCACGTTCAGCACTTTCTCTAACTTTATCAGCAAGTGCAATCATTCCAGCTACTTCACTATTTATTAATACAAAGATTACAGTTTTTCCTTGCTCAGATAATCTCTCAAACGTTTCTTGTTGAAATCTTATATTATTTGCTTTAACAAAACCAGGGCTGACTAGTAAAATCTCTTTACCTTTTACAATTCCCTTTAGCCCTTTACCTGTCATCGATTCAAACTCATCTGGCTGATAAAAAGTTAATTTTTGAGCTTTTGCTTCTCCAACAATCCCTTTAGCAATCGGGTGTTCAGACAATACTTCTAGAGAAGCTGCAAGTTGTAAAACATCCTTTTTTTCATAGCCATTTTCAGTCATGATATCCGTTACACCAAATTCACCCTCGGTTAAAGTACCCGTTTTATCAAAGACAATGGATTGAATATTTCTTGCTTCTTCAAAGTTAGCACGGTTTCTGATTAATAACCCTTGCTTTGCAGCTAATGCTGTAGATCTAGCTACAACTAATGGAGCTGCTAAACCTAAAGCATGCGGACAAGCAATTACCATTACAGTTACCATACGTTCTAACGCATAAACAAAAGGGTACCCCAGCAATAACCATGTTACCAATGTGACGAACCCAGCAATTAGTGCTAGATAAAATAACCATTTAGCAGCACGATTAGCTAAATCCTGTGTTTTGGATCTTGACTCTTGGGCTTCTTTAACCATCTTTACTACTTGGGAAAGATAACTATCTTCTCCCGTTTTTTCTACTTGTATGGTTAAAGATCCTTCTCCATTTATGGATCCTGCAATCACCCCATCGTCTATTGTTTTTTCAACTGGTACTGATTCACCTGTCAGCATAGATTCGTTGATGGAAGAGTTCCCCTTAATAATAGTTCCGTCAACAGGGACCTTTTCACCAGGTTTTACTAGAACTTTATTTCCTTGGGTTAAATGACTAATATTAACATCTGTTATTTCTCCATTTTCATCTATCAGATGAGCCTCTGAAGGAATCATTTTCGCTAATTCTTCCAGAGCCTTAGAAGCTCCCATTACTGATCGCATTTCTATCCAGTGCCCTAATAACATAATGTCAATTAGGGTGGCTAATTCCCAGAAAAAATTATTTCCTGATAAACCAAAGACAGTCAAGGTACTATATATATACGCCACTACAATCGCAAGTGCTATTAAGGTCATCATTCCAGGACTCTTTTGTTTCAGCTCATCGTAAGAACCTGTTAAAAAAGGCTTTCCCCCATAGAAAAAAATGAATGTTGCTAAAATAAACAGAGCATAATTTACTCCATAAAAACTTAATTCATACCCTAAAATCGATTGGATCATAGGAGAAAAAATTAATATTGGTATTGTTACTATTAAAGAGATATAGAATCTCCTCTTAAATTCAGCAATCATATGCCCATGATTATGCCCTCCATGGCCTTGGTGATTATGCCCCCCGTGTTCGTTATGATTATGACTACTATGTTCTTGATGATTACGACCATCGTGCTCGTTATGATTATGACTATTATGTTCTCGGTGCTTATGACCATCGTGTTCGTTATGATTATGACTATTATGTTCTCGGTGCTTACGACCATCGTGCTCGTTATGATTATGACTATTATGTTCTCGGTGCTTATGACCATCGTGTTCGTTATGATTATGACTATTATGTTCCAGGTGATTATGTCCTACATGTCCATGTTGTTTATGGTCATCATGTTCTTGATGTGTATGTCTTTCAGGATTACCCACATTTTGATGAGTCTTTTTACCTTTCATCATCAATAACCCGCCCTTTCCATAATTGGAATTTCTCTTAAAGTAAAATTTGAATAGCCTTTACCGCTTACTCTTAATTAATAACCTTATTTTGTTTTCTTACTTTTATACTATACCCCCCTATGGTAATTGTCAACTTAAATATTGTAATTATCTTTTATTTTGACCATATGACATAACTTCCACTAAAAAATGTCCCAAATAAAATAGTCATAGCAGTCTGTTGCTGCTATGACTATAGATTAAGCCCAATAAGTTATTGTATCAAAGATACCTATTATAATAATGATGATGCCAGCAATCATTTGAATTCGTTTCCCTAGTTTTCTACCTTTTTTCATTAATGAACCACCTAAGCCAAAATACCATATTATAAACATCGCTATTAGAACAGGGATAGACGTACCTAAAGCAAAAATAGTTGGTAAAACAACTCCATAAGAAGTAGAAATAACGATAGGCATTAATGTAACAAAAAATAAGATGAACATCGTTGGACAGAATGCTAAGGAGAAGCTTAATCCCATTAGAAATGAGCCAAATTTACTTTTTTTAAAATAACTGTCTGGTATTTTAATTAGCTGCAAATTCCAAGTCATTTTGAAAAACCCCATTAAATAAATACCCATTAATATTAAAATTGGACCGATTACTTTCCTAAACCAAGGAAAATATAAGGTTAGACTTTGCTGAAACTCACGTCCTAGCAACCATACTAATAACCCTAGTAAAGAAAATGCAGTTATTTTCCCGATAATGAAATAGATCACTTCTTTCCATGCAAGTTTTTCTTGCATGGAACGATTTCCGTAAAGAGTAATTGCACCAATATTCCCTGTAAATTGACAAGGTGCCATTGCACCAACAATGCCCAAAACAAATGCAGATGCCAACGGAATACCTTCAACGCTATACGCAATATTCATAAAAGGCTGACTAAAAAAATTACTTATCTGACTAAATAAAGCATACACAACAAAACCACCTTTAATTTTCAAGTTAACACTTTAATGCTCACTAAATACAATAAATATGGCTGTTTTCTTATAGAATGTTGTTTTTCGTACGAAATAACAAACACGTATACAACTAGGTTTCCGGCAACTATTCTTCTATAAAACGAAGACTGTTTAGTAAAGTTTACGAAAAGAGCCTTTTGAAAAGAGCCATAATTATACAGAGAGTATATAAAAATAAGAAACTCGTTATATGACATTAACTTATTCGGGTTTATTGAAGTACTCTCCTTCTAATTCAAATGGTGAATAATATCCATTGTATTTAACAACTGTTACCATTCCATTTCCAGCATGGACAAGGTCATGGCAATGAAAAACCCATTCCCCTGGATTATCAGCAGTAAATAAGATTTCGTATTGTTCATGTGGTTTAACATTAATTAAATCTTTTACTAATGGATTTTTTAACGTCTCTCCATTTCTCGTTATCACTTGAAAGTAGTGGCCGTGTAAATGCATCGGATGGTCTAACATACTATTATTTGTAATCGTTACTTTTACTACGTCACCTTTCTGAACTTTAATAGGATCAGTATTGGGAAATGTTTTCCCATTAATCTTGTAAGTCATACCACCTGCCATCATACCCATCCCAACGTTCAAATCCATTTCGTATATCAGGTCTGGCTCGGCTTCTGAGCTAATAATCGACTCCATTTCACCAATGTTTGTAAAATCAATAAGTGATAACTCCTTTTTCCCTTCTACAACAGGATCTATATCTTCCACTTGCTTTTCAACGTGATTTAAGATGATAGGAATTCTTATATCGTTGGCACCTTCCACATTATTCACGCTAGTAATATACCAATTATTACTCTGATTAGCGTTAAACTCAATGTCTAGCCGCTCACCAGGAGCTATCTCAATTACATCAGAAGTTAGCGGTGCCCCAATTACTTCTTTGCCGTCATTTGCAACTAAATTGTAAGAGTTCCCTTGTAAATAAAAATAGTGTTTTTGATATCCAGCATTCACTAGACGCAGTCTTACTCTTTCCCCAAAATCAGCAACAATAGGGTCGATATTTGGGGCACTTTTACCATTCACAGTAAAGGTTCCATAGGTCATCTGTGAGTCCATCTCTCCAGGTGTGCCACCGGACATATGGCCCATCATTCCACCACTTTCACCTATAGACCATTCATCTACCATTAGTACAACATCTTGGTCATAAGATTTCTCCATAGGTTCAACGATTAGCGCGCCATATAAACCTCTATCTACTTGATTACCACTATCTTGGTGAGAATGGTACCAATACGTCCCTGCTTCTATTGCCTCAAACTCATAGGTATATTCCTCACCAGGCTGCACTGCATTTTGTGTCACACCAGCTACACCGTCCATCATGTTAGGGAGAACCATGCCGTGCCAATGAATCGTTACTGGCTCATCAAGGTTGTTCTTTAAATTAACACGTATGAAATCTCCCTCGGTTACACGAATCTCCTCTCCAGGAATTTCGTTATTATAAGTCCAAGCTTCAAATCGTGTACCTTTTATTTCCCAAACAGTTGATTGAGCAATAATATCAAATGTAACAACCTCCTCTTCATTTGGAGTTTCCTTTGGTATATCTAATATATTTATAGATGTTGAATTGTCATTTGAAGTTGTTTGTTGACACCCAACTAATATGAAAGAAATTCCCCCAATTATAAGTGTCAATAACCGAAACTTCCCCAAACCTTTCACCCCTTTGGTTAAGTTCATTATCTACTAATCTTCCATTGATTTTCCACAATACTCAGTTGTCAACTTAAACTTGTTAAGCTCAACTACTTAAGAAAGATAGAAGCAGTTTCTGTTATTTACTTCTTATTTTTGCTTTTAAATGGTCATATTCTTTTTCAGAAATTTCACCCTTTGCAAACCTTTCATTTAAAATATTTATCGGATGTTGGTATGAATGGTTATTGCCATTCAGATATTTTTTCAAAAGATAAAACCCCAAGAATAGTAAGCCTCCCCAAAAAATAAACATCCCTAGCATCATCATACTTCCTCCTTGAAAACCAGAGCAGCTATCGAGCCATCCCATCATGATCAATTCACTCCATTCGTTTGCTCTTATATTAGCAAGAATTTTTGCAGATTTATTGAACTTCATTCATAACTTTCATTTTCTTATGTTCAATACGTTTATGTTGCTAATAGTGAAGGACTAGTAGCAACTAAGTTTATGCAACCAGCTTATGTTATTTATCGTTACTATCTTCGAAATTAATAGAGAAATTTTGCAGATTCTTAAAGCATTTTGTTAATTTCAAATATGTAATACTCAACATTTCTTAAATATAGAAAAGACCCAACTAATATGTCGAGTCTCTTCTATAGCTGTTATTTAATAGTTCCAGCATCTATCGTATGTTTCCAATTTTTCCCACCGTCTTCAGTCACATACACAGAGTTGTTAAATGTTGTTCCTGACATTAAGTTATTATTATCCGCATTTATAGATATATTATTGACTGCATCCTCTCCCAAGTCTAGACCAATGTAATCCCAAGTCTCGCCATTGTCGCTACTTTTCATAATACCTGCTTCATTTTGTGTAATTGAGTAGCTCACTAAGTCCTTGCTTTCATTTGGCATAACTGTAATTGCAGTAATTAAGCGGTTTCCATCTAATAACTCCCATGTCTCTCCACTATCTTCAGAACGCATGACACCATTTTGTGTTCCAGCCAATAGTTCACTATCATTATTCGGCAGTGAGATTAATGTGTAAATTTTATGAAGGTCATCTGGTAAGCCAACTGGCTCAATTTTATCCCAATTTTCGCCACCATCAATTGATTTAAAAATACCTGCCCCAAATTTGCCACTACCCATTTGATTCAAACCATATATAATATCAGTATTTGAATAATTTGCATCTAAAATGTGAAAATCAATCTTGCCTTGTAACGATACTTCTTCCCATGTAATTCCATTATCAGTACTTTTTAAAAGTCCTAGAGGATCTGGAAGGTTTGATGACTTCCCTGGATGACCGCTTGTTATCATTTCACCATTCGATAGTGCATGATAACCCATAAAATCATTATCATGAGAGCTAACAGTATACCATGATTCTCCTTTATCACTAGTGGAAATCATTCCTTCATGTGTAGCAACAAAGATCGTATCATCCTGATATGATAACCCGTGCATATGTTCAATTTTTTTGCCACCTTCTATTTTTTTAGGTTCTGTAGTTTGTTCATTGGAATTACAGCCAACAAGTACTACTCCTACTAATAAAATTGGAGCAATTGTCTTTAACATTTTCATATATATTAGTCTCCTTCTAGAAAAAAATTTAATGAACTCGGTGATCCATTGGCAATGCAAACAGATAAATATTGACTACTGTAAATACTATCATTAACACATAAAAAGGTAGCTTCTTCTGAATACCATTATTGTTCCCGATACGATGTACGGCATAAATCGAGCCAAGCAATCCTAAAACAATAATTGCAAACTGTAATATTTGTACTGTTAAACTTGAACTAATAGCTAAATCACCACTCGCTTTAATACCAAACAACTGGAGCGTATTGTACCAAATTGCTTTCCCCTCGGTCAAAATATGAAATAAATTATGTGCAATATGCCCTGCCAAATCCAGTGGAATAATTGCATAACCAAAAATTACAAAATACTCTTTAATTGTTTGCATGTCCTTTTTATTAGATGATATAAAAGAAGCAAACCACAAAAGGAATAATGGAATAACCATTGATATTATAAATGCAACTGTAAAATTAATTGCATAGCTCGTTGTTCTCGTTAATTGACTTATGTATTGTAGAATATCTTCCCATACAGACAACATCGTTATATTTTGAACAAATACGATTCCCATAATGATAGCTGCTAATGCGGTATGCTCTAACCTCGGCTTTTTTATACCCCATAACTCACTAGTAGGTTTACGAATTGAAACTTGAATCGAATCATTAGGACAAGCTTTAATGCAATTCGCACATAAGTTACAATCCGCACTTGTATCCATTGTTCTTGGAAATTGAAACATAGGACAACCTTCAACTTTGCTGTTACCCCGATAACATGATTGAGTTTTACAGCTTTTACAAATTTCTTCTGTCCCTTTTAATTCAACAATACCAGCTCTAGAATAATTACCTGCAAGACCACCTAGAAAGCATAGTGTCTTACAAAAAGTTCTTCTTTCGTAAAAAACAGATGTGATGACGACCATTGTCAACAAGATTAATAATAAATACCCAGATCCTCTAGGTGAATCGACAATACCAAAAACGTGATCACTCCATGTAATTAAAATAAAAAATATGTCAATTAACCAAATACCATACTGTTTTAGAAATTTTGGAACGGGGAATTCACTACCAAAATATTTTCGAACAATGTCACTTATTTTGCCGAATGGACAAACTGCACACCAAAACCTTCCAAACAAGATAAATAAAAGCGGAATAATAGGCCACCAAAGAACCCATGTCATCGTCGTTCCAAAATTCTTATGACCATTTGTTGTACCAGCAACTAACTGAAATACAATGACTGAAAACACAACAATAGCTGTCCATTGAAAAATCCCAGGATACCATTTACTTTTAAGAAAACTGCTTATAATGGGATGAGACAACAAGTTCTTCATATGTATTCTTTGAATATATGCTTCTTCCATTTTTCTCTTAAGTAATTTTAAAGTGAGACCTAACACTAAAAGCAAGAAGATAATTGTCCCAAATATTCCTAATACAACATAATTTGGAGAATCTACATTTACAATCTCTTCACCGTGAGCATGACCATCGGATTGTTCAAAGAGTTGATTTTTTTGTTCTATTAAAGTACTTTCTCCTCTAAAGCCGTTAATAACTGATGAAATGTCTTCATCATTTCCCGCATCTCCTCCATCTGCATATACGACTATCCCTATACTTAGTAACACTACGAGTAGGCTAAATGCTGATACTTTCTTTAACATCCCTAACTCCTCTATGAAGATATTTTTATTACATTCTAAAAATATCGAGGGAATATGCAGATTTAAAGGATTTTTTTTGAAGAAATAATGTATTTTTTGTTAAAACTTAGTTTGTTGAATGATGTAATAAACCTATGTACACCAAAGTCCAAGTCTATTGCCCTAAACAAAAGGTATTAGTTTGATTGATTTTAAACTTTCATTAATACAAATTTTAAATTTAGTGCTTTCATTAATATTCGTAAATTTCCGTATTTCTTTTGGTATATATATTGAACCTCTGGAACCAATCACTACTTGATTTTCTAAGCTTTCATTTCTTCTATTGCTCGTTATTTCTATACACATATCACTATAGTAAACATCCACTACGTGCCCAGGTTCCATATTACAATAATCTCTAAGTTTCTTTGGTATTGTCACAGCATACCCTTTAGTAATAAATATTATTTTATTTTCTTTTTTACGCATATTACTCAACACTGAACTCATCCATTTTATGTAGTATACACTGAACCACCTTTTTCAATTTTCACACCCCAATAATTAATAAAAGGTTATTCTTGTAGCAACCCTTTTAGTTAGTTCAACAGAGTTATTATAAAATGAAATTTTAAAGTTTTTATGGAGATTTTGGATTCAAATAAAATAGTTGTTAAGTATCAACAACATTAGGGAATGTGTAATACAATACCTAAGAAAGAAAATTTCATAAATGGATCTTACACATGAAAAGGCTCTTGTATATATAACCAAAAGAAAACCATATCCGAATTAGTTTTAGCAACCTATAAACAAGCTACTATCTAGAAATCAGTATTATTCATGCACAACAAAAAGACCAGCCAACGTACTTAATTATTATAGGACTCATCTACGAATCCTATAATTTTTCAAGTGGCTCGTCACTTTTCATACAATAGTTTTGGAAACAATGTTCAGCCAAACACAGTTTATAATACAAACAAATATTACATCGTTATTTATGAATAACGATAACGTAATGGAGGTATGTATTTGTTCTAATCTAATGAAGATTGTTTGCTAACTACGAGTATTAGCATTAAGTAACGGATACATATACAACAATAGTTATTTATGTATCCGTTACTCTTTGATTTCTTTGTGTTCTTTGGCATCCTGTAAACAGACAATATCTCCTTAAGGCTTTAACTGTTATTATTAATCTACAAGATGGTTAGTAAGAGTTTTCCTTTTGGCAGATGTTCAATACTTAAGTAGCCATTGATCACTAGAGATTTTATAACAACTGGAACATTGATGTCTGAAAAATGCTCTACTAATTCTCGTCTATTGAATTCAACTGCTGTTTTGCCTTCATTTTTAAAAATAAATTTTAGTTCGTCAAGTATAAACTGTTCCTCCTTCGTTAACAATGCTTTCACTCCTTTTTTGGTCTCATGACAGGATAATAGCTATAAACTGTAAAATGGTTCTTGTATAACTGACTAACCAATTACGAGATCCTCCATGATGAGGTATTATTAAAGGATTTAGACATTATCTTAAGGCATTTCAAGTGAATACATAACAATTTTTATTTGCTGCCTGTTTTCGCACAGATTTTTGATTTTATATTATGCTTTTTTTCGTTCGCAGCATCTTTTTACTTAATAATTTTTGAAGCTATTTTCCATGATTAATAAAATTGTAATCAAGATTTCGCAATGTGCCTATTGATTAAATATATTAATTTCCAAATATTTTAGAACATCCACGATTAAAAATGACTATTTAATTTAGTGCAAGTTTACTAGCAACAAAGATATGTAACTATTTATGCTATAGTTGAACCTTGTACTTTCTATTGTCTTATCTAAATTTTATATGACGACATTTGAAGAATCGCAGAGATTGCTTGTATTCGATGAATGTTTTTTTATCTATAATGACTCATACCAATCTTTTAATTGAGGATTATTTATTATACTTTCTGTGCTTAGTATTTGCGGCTTAAAACCACCTAATTCTACTATATCTATTCCTCCGTCACTGTTTCTCACCAAAAAGAAATCCTCAAATGGGGTGCCTACTATCTCAATTGCTGTTTGACTATGTGAATCAACATAAAACATTTCAATCGTCTTTCTATCGCTTATACTGACTCGTTTTGTTTTACTATTTGCTTGTACATTTTCTAGTGAGCCAGATATATCAAGTTTTTTGAGTGTCGAACCGCCAATATTTTCGTAGATCTTGAATGCCACATTCATTACCTCAGCAAGACCAAATAACAAAAAACTATTTATAACACAGGCAATTAAAAAAGCCCCTCCAAAAGATAATAGTTGTGTATCATTTGCTAACCAAGCGCCTATAATTATCCCTACACAAATAGTAAGTACTCCTAATATTCGTAAAACACCTGTAACTTTATTTTTCATTATTATCCTCCAATACAACTATTTAACAATCATTTTATCAATATTTCGAGTTTTTCGATATATATTGTTTATTACGCTCAATGGAACGAACACTTTGTAATAGCGGTGTTTATTCTTTGTCAATTGAGGGTGATAATTCAAAAAATGGTGCGTACACTCTATTTGTATACATTTTAGAAACAATGAAAGGTGTTCTCTACCCATCGTGGGACATCGAGTGTTATACAGCTTATTCATAATGATTCTAGAATGATAACTTTATAACCAACATATAGTGAAGATGAATTAAAGCATACGAGACTACCTTTTAACCTAATCATAATATATGGAGGTTATGCTAAGTGGATCACAAGTTGACAACAAGTTCAGACCGCAAAAATGCCCAAAAAGATAAGCCAAACTTTCTTATTTTAATGGTTGACCAAGAAAGATTTCCATCAATTTATGAAAATGAAGAACTCAAGTTATGGAGGAAAGAAAATATTATTGCACAAGAGCTTTTACGTGAAAATGGATTTGAATTTAACAATCATTATGCTGGGAGTACAGCTTGCTCACCAAGTCGTGCGACATTGTATACTGGGCAATACCCTTCCCTACATGGGGTAACACAAACGAGCGGTGTAGCTAAAACCGCGTTTGACCCAGATTTATTTTGGTTAGACCCAAACAGTGTTCCAACGATGGGTGACTATTTTCGAGCTGCTGGGTATCGTACTTTTTGGAAAGGAAAGTGGCATGCTTCTGATGAAGATATTCTCATTCCTGGTACGAAAGATGCTTTCCCAAGCTATACATTGACAGGAATACCTGATGAAGAGAAGGTTCGCAAGTACTTGGGAGCTGATCAATTGGATAAGTTTGGGTTCTCCGGCTGGGTAGGTCCTGAGCCTCATGGTTCAGCTCCTCGAAATTCAGGATGTTCAGCAGCAATTGGCGTCAGTGGGCGAGATGTTGTTTATTCTGCAGAAGTTGTTGCATTGATTCAGTCTCTCGAATTACAAGAAGAAAATGATGCACCATGGTTGATAATGAGCTCATTTGTAAATCCTCATGATATCGCATTATTCGGAATCGTTACAGAATTAAGTGCACTGTATAATTTTAAAGTAGACCCTTCTGTTCCTTTCATCCCTCCTGCTCCAACTGCAAAGGAATCATTATCTACAAAACCCATTGCACAAGAGAGCTATCGAGTTACTTATCAGCAAGCATTGCAACCTCTAAGAGACACACTCTTTTATCGCCAGTTGTATTATTCTTTACAAAAAGAAGCCGATCAAGAAATGTTGAAAGTATTTCAAGCACTTCAGAAATCTAATTTTTATGATAATACAATTGTCATTTTCTTGTCTGACCATGGAGAATTATTAGGTGCACACGGTGGATTATTTCAAAAGTGGTATAACACATACGAAGAGTCGATTCATGTCCCTATGATCATCCACAGTCCTATGCTGTTCTCTGGTCGACAAAGTACAGACAGGATAACGAGTCACGTTGATGTTCTACCAACTATGCTAGGCTTAGCTGGTATTAATCCAATGGAAATACAAGAGAAGCTGATGCCAGATCATACTGAAGTACACCCTCTAGTTGGTCGTGACCTTACCCCCTTGTTAAAAGGAAGAAAGGATTTTTACCGTGACGATGAACCGATTTATTTTATGAGTGATGATGATGTGACAAGGGGATTGAATCAAGTCACATTATCAGGAGAGCCGTATGAATCAGTCGTCCAGCCAAATCATATTGAAGCGATTATTACGATGTTACCTACTGGTATGGATAAAAAAAGAGAAAGATGGAAGCTTAGTCGTTATTATGATAATCCACAATTTTGGAGTGATCCTGGGTGTGAGGACAACACAACTGTCCAGAGCTCTGCGATTAATACAACATCAAATGAGCAATGCTACCTTTGCTTAACGAAAACAAAGTATAATCCAGTTCCAGATCAATTTGAACTATACAACCTTACTAATGATCCGTTAGAAGAAAAAAACCTAGCTAACCCTGCCTTCGAAACCCCAGAATCAATAATAGTCCAGAACCTTCTTATTTCAGCTCTTGAAGAGCAATGTAGCCAAAAGAGACTATCACCATCAAGTGGAGTTGTACATGGAATGCCGTCTTGTAATTGCAAAGGCTCTTCATAGTTTGGCAATGTGTTCAAAATAGATTGTTTACATCAACTACTTTGCGAAGTACATTTGCATTGTAGTTTCTTTTTTTATTTGTATTTCTCAGTATTAAATTGTATCTAAAGGTTGTTTTTCTTGCTCAGAGATAAGAACCTGCATTTTTTCTTCCTTCATGTGAATGACATTTACAAAAAATCAAGCAACAATTTTTTCGAACAGAATGCTAATTTATTATATAGTTAAGATTGTGAATTGTAGTGTTGAATGTCCAACAGATGACTTAGAAAATTAATCTATTAGACGTATTTATAAATTTGCTGAATATCCATCTAATAGGTTAAATGTTTGAAGTTTCCTGACTTCTCATTATTTATTGATCCATCTAATCATGTATTGGACAAAATTTTTCTTGTGTAATTTTTCCCTTCCTTAACCATAACAACATCTATCTATATGTATCATCTCCTTGGAAACATGTAGGTTTAACATAATTAAATGATGTTTATTTTATCTTTATTGCCAATCTAAAACGCGCTTTTGTTACCCTAATCGAAGCTCTACTTTTTCAGCTTTCATGATGCCATTATCATATTCGTATGTAATGACAATGTTACCATAATAGTGATTTGGTTTTTCTTCTACTAATAATATAGCCTTAAGTGTATTGTCTTCTATCGTAAATTTGACAAAATGGTCCATTGATAGTTGGGGTAACTCTTCTTTAGAATCTAGCTTATTATTTGGGATGAATGTACTTTTACCATCTACTACTAAAACTACTCCTCGCTTCGTTCTCTTCATATTAACTTTTTGAGCTGCGATGGTTCGTGGATTCTCTATATAAATTTCTTTTACTACATCTGTTTTGTCAACTAATGTTCTTTCTAAAACATGTGCTTCATTTATATAAACACCTTTGTCTCGGTCTGTCGTGAGGACAACAATAATTTCCTCCTGACCTGTATTTGTTACATCAATAGAGTACAATTTTGGTTGAAAATCATGATCTGTGACATTCATCCAATGTACAAACTCTTTTTTTCGTTTTCCTACTGTAAGCTGAAAATATTTAAACCACTCGTCTTCTTTAATCGCTTGCAATGTAACATTAGCTTCAGGTAAATTAGCTACTTTTATTCTATCTTGAACATAACTATCGCTTGAAAATTTTATTATTTTTCCACTAGACATATTATGAGCAGATACAGGGGATTCCAATTGACATAACAGAAGTACAAATACTAGTAAGCCACATAAAATACGAACCCATTTCATTTTTATCCACCTCGCAATTAAAATTATTTACTGTTGATTATCCTACAACGAACTAACACGTATACACCTAAACCTAATGACAAGTTCAGTTTTCCGTAACTTTACATTTTTTGTCTTAATTTCAATTAAATGTTCTAATCGAAGTCAATTTGCTACATAGTTTATAAAAAACTCTCCCCCCTTGTACTATTACGATCATTTCAAACAATCATCTCCTCAACTAATGATGGTAAATATTTTTTACTGATTGCTGTTTTCGTATAGAATGATTAAAAAATAAACACGTATAAAACTAGTTTTCAGGCATCTTTCTTTTATAAAACGATAACTGTTGAATGAAACAACATCTTTATCTTCTATTTTAGGAACTGTAGCAACAACGTTTATGAAAAGAGGCTAACTTATTGACTGATATTACTCACTAACTGTAATAGAAGTAGATCGTATGAAAATGCATGTACGTACAGTTTCTTTCATTTCTTACTCATACGTATCTATTCTCAGTATTAAAATGATTTTTTTATAGTATTGTTTTCCTGTCACGTCAATATGTACAAGCATACATGAATATATAGTAAGAAGGTTGTTTTAAAAAGCTGATCAACCCTTCTCCCAGGCTAACCACTTTATAAGGAGTGATTATTTTGTTTTCAAACGAAGAAATTCGTGAAGAAATTACAACTATGGTGCATGACCTCCATGAAATACAATATACAGATGGGACTTGGCGATTTTGCTTTGAAGGTCCTCCATTAACGGATTGTTATACTATTATTTTGTTACACTGCCTTGGTATAGTTGATGAATCATTAACATCAAAACTTGCAAATCGATTATTGAGTATACAAAGTGAAAATGGTACTTGGAAGCTGTATGAAGATGAGCAAAATGGAAATTTATCAGCGACCATTCAATGTTACTTCGCCTTATTATGCTCAAAAGCTGTGAAAAAAAATGATGCAAATATGAAGAAAGCAGAACGATACATTAAATCACAAGGTGGGTTGACTAAGGCTCATTTTACAACTAAGTTTATTCTCTCTGTATGTGGCCAATATCCTTGGCCTACAGCATTTTATATTCCTATGTCAATATTAATGCTTCCAAAACTTTCGCCACTTAGCGTTTATTCAATTAGTAATTATGCCCGTATTCATTTTATTCCTATGGCTATTTGTGGAAACAAACGCCTTTCACTTCGCTCTAATCATACACCAGATGTAAGTCATCTATTCACCACGCCTCCTTCTTTATTCACACAAAGTTGGATTAGAGAAAGTAGACTATCACATGAGTTCTTAACACAGCTTAAAAAACTTGCTAGCTATCCGCTATATATCCATGATCAAGGATTAAAAAAAGCTGAAAAGTTTTTACTAGACAGAATTGAAAGTAATGGAACTTTGTACAGTTATGCTACCTCAACTGTCGTCATGGTTTTTGCACTATTAGCATTGGGATACACGAAAGATTCACCGATTATCCAAAAAGCAATTAAAGGGTTGAAATCTCTCAACTGCCAATTTGACGACCAAGTTCATATTCAAAACTCACCCTCAACTGTATGGGATACAGCCTTATTAAGTTATGCGCTCCAAAAAGCAGGAGTTAGTGCAGATGTTTCAATGATACAACATGCTAATGAATACCTACTGTCCCGTCAGCATAAAAAATATGGAGACTGGGCAGTACACAATCCTAATGCAGAACCAGGTGGATGGGGTTTCTCAGATATTAACACGATTATTCCAGATATTGATGATACAACCGTAGCACTAAGAGCTATCACATCAACTGCTCAAACACAACATCGTTTTCAAGTCGCATTATCGAAAGGGGAGAAGTGGCTTCTGTCTATGCAAAATAATGATGGTGGTTGGCCATCATTTGAAAAAAACGTTGACCAAAAATGGTTAGCTACGTTACCAATCGAAAACGCTAATTTTACATTGCGTGACTCATCAACAGCTGATTTAACAGGACGTACACTTGAATATCTTGGAAACTTCGCAGGCTATGACAAAGAACAGCCACAAGTAAAAGAAGCTGTGAATTGGTTAATTCACAACCAAGAAGAGAATGGCTCTTGGTATGGGAAATGGGGTATTTGTTACATTTATGGAACATGGGCTGCTGTTACAGGTTTGAGGGCAGTTGGTATCCAAACAAATCACCCTTGTATACGTAAGGCAATTCGTTGGCTGAAAAATATTCAAAATAATGATGGTGGATGGGGAGAGTCTTGTCGCAGCGCTGAAGTCGAACGTTTCGTACCTTTGCAATTTAGTACACCTTCTCAAACTGCATGGGCTTTAGATGCATTGCTTACTTCTGATTCAAAAATGGAAAGGTCGATTCAAACTGGAATACAATTTTTAATTACAAATAACTATTCTTCTACGCAACTCACCTACCCTACTGGCACCGGATTACCTGGTCAATTTTACACACAATACCATAGCTACAATACAATTTTCCCACTAATAGCACTGTCAAATTATATATTGACAGAAAATTGACAATAATAAAGTAACAAAGAACATATTTTCTGTATTTTTTCTCCTATGTGAAAAGAAACTTTTTGAGATTTTATCTTAATCTATAAGGGGTTGTTACATCTTGTATCGATTATTTTTAAGATGTTTAGAGCTAAAGCAACCAATAGAAGTCATATACATGTCTAAATCTGGTCAAATAACACAAAGGATTTTACGGGTTGAACAAGTAACACCGAGTTATGTGAAAGCGTATTGTCTGTTACGTCATGAACAACGAACATTTAATTTAGCAAATATTTTATCGGCAATCCCAGTTTCACAATGAAAATAAGGCTCGTTTCGTAGTTGGTGAACATCATTTATATATACAACTTTTATCTTTTAAATTATAGGCTGCTTTCGCATCAATTATTGCTTTTCGTAATATGCTGTTATCTTATAGAAAGTTGTTTTCTCTACTAAAAAATATTCACGTATGCAACTAGGTTTCCGGGCATCTTTCTTTCTATAAAATTATAACTAGAACTGTTGAATAACCTTCTATTTTAAGAACGATAACACGAAAGTTTAAGAAGAAAAACAAAATAGAAGTGTTGTATAAGTGGCTATATTGTGCAACGCGACTAAACAATGTGAAAGTACCGTAAAATTTGTAATTAATACAAAATAACTATTCCAATCACCGTGTTTTTTTGTTATTCTAAAAAGAAACACTTTTTTATTGAACTACAATAGAATGGAGGAGAGCAACCTATGAGAGAAGTGACCTTAACAGACCTATTTTCACATCCGATTGCACAAAAATACCTCAATCGTTCTGGAGTCGCTCATGCAATTTCCACCTCCTACCATGCCTTTCATTTAGCAATACAGTATAAAGTTGATGTAGATTTAGCTACAAAAGCAGCACTCTTACATGATATCGGCCATTATGAGTGGTATCAAAACGGCAAATGGGACTTTGAGCAATATCGTCAAAATGATATACATGCGATCAAAGGAGCCGAACGTGCACATAAACTATTAATCCGATTAGGAGAAAAACCTACGAATGCGAAGCAAATTGCATTAGCAGTGTTGCTACACACAGATTCTTACCTTCCTGAAGGCAAGCTAAATACAGATGACTTACAACAGGTTGTAAAATTAGCTGATGAGGCTGACGAAGAACCAAATGGTGAACACCACTATCGAACAATTGAGAAAAAGCTGGCGCTAAAAAAAATCAATAACTTAGATTCACTCATTGATCGCTATTTACAAAATACAACCAGCTTTAAAGAAGCCAATTAATGACAGCAACTACTTCAATTACACACCGTCATACACATGTCATTTAAGTGGGCATATCGATGGTGTTCCTTTCCGCTTGCCTTTTTACTTCCCTTAACTTTATTCTATCATTTATGATCTCTCACACCCTCCTATCATTTTAACAGCATTATACCGTTGTTTATGGTACAATTTGATGATATTAACGTACTATGACAGCTGTAGGAGGTTTATCACATGAACGGTATGAAAGGTAAAATTAAAGAAGTGACTTTAATGAGTGAAGCCCTTAATGAAGAAGTACAAATTCTCATATATGAACCTGTGAATTTTTCACCACTGTATAAGTATCACGTATTAATCGCACAGGATGGCCAGGATTACTTAAATCTAGGGAAAATTGCCAGATTGGCAGATCATCTACTCTCTAAAAAACAAATAGATAACACTATTATAGTAGCTATACCTTATAAAGATGTGAACGACCGAAAAGAAAAGTATCATCCAAATGGAGAAAAACACCAGCAATATATACGCTTTCTAGCAGATGAGTTAACACCATATATCGATAAAGAATATCCAACATTCAATATGGGTATGGGGCGTATACTTTTAGGTGATTCATTAGGTGGAACTGTATCTTTGTTAGCTGCACTAACATATCCACATACATTTGGAAAAATCATTATGCAATCCCCATATGTGAACAACCATGTAATTGATAAGGTAAAAGATTTCAAACTTCCTCATCAATTGGAGCTTTATCACGTAATTGGAAAACAAGAAACAGAAGTAAAGACAACCGATGGACAAATAAAGGATTTTATAAAACCGAACAGAGAATTACATGACGTAATGAAGAAAAAATCCTATCCGATTTTTTATAATGAATTTGATGGCGACCATACGTGGACTTATTGGCAACCTGATCTTAGTCGCGCGCTTAAAATGATGCTGTCTATGTAACAAGATAATTCTTTAAATAGCTAATATATATAATTTTCACTTATTTTGCTATAATAGAAATTATTATATTCAAACATTTTAATAGCATGTAGTCAAAGAGGTAGATGCATTTTTTCTAATTGGTTGTTTCGGAGCCTGCCGATGTACAAACATATGTGTAAAAGATGAGTATAATTAAAGAAAACCACTTTAAGAAAAGGAGCTGAAATCATGAAATACGGAATTGTATTATTCCCTTCAAAACAACTTCAGGATAAAGCGAACTCATACCGAAAGAGATATGACCCTAATTATTCACTTATTCCGCCACACATTACACTTAAAGCGTCATTTGAATCAGATGATAACGATATGAAAGAGATGGTTGAACAATTAAAGGATATAACTGAAAAAGTTCAGCCGTTTAATCTACACGTGTATAAATTTAGCTCGTTTTCACCTGTCAATAACGTCATTTATTTAAAGGTTGACCCTACACCCGAATTATTAAACCTACATGATATGCTTCATTCTGGCTTATTTGCAGACGAACCTGAATATGCATTTGTACCTCATATTACGATAGGACAAAAACTATCGAATGATGAACATTCTGACGTTTTTGGTAGATTAAAAATGACAAATGTAAATTTCGAAGAAAAAATTGACCGTTTCCATTTATTATATCAATTAGACAATGGACAATGGACTGTTTATGAAACATTTCAGTTTGGAAAGGATTGTTAACTGTTTGAAAGTAAAAATAGCTACTACTAACGATGAATATAACGATGCATTATTGGTCCGCAGACAGGTCTTTATCGAAGAACAACAAGTTTCTGAAGTAGAAGAAATAGACAACTTAGAAAATGAAGCAACACACTTTGTTTTGTATGATCATAATCAGCCAATTGGTGCGGGTCGCTTTCGCCAACTTGAAAACACGGGTAAAGTAGAGCGTATTTGTGTTCTTTCAACTAGCCGAAAAAAAGGTAGTGGGAAAATGATTATGGACAAAATTGAACAATATGCCATTGATCAAGGAATTAATAAATTAAAGTTAAATTCTCAAACCCACGCGGAACAATTTTATAAAAAACTTGGGTATGAAACAGTCTCTGAAGTTTTTATGGATGCAGGAATTCCTCACGTTACAATGGTCAAACAATTAACATAACGTCTATAAAATACAGTGTACATTACGCTAATAACGAAAAATAGTTATTAGCGCTTTTTTATTTATCGTCTTCAAAAATAGCGATATTTTCATTGACATTCATTTACGTCTTTGTGTTAGGTGTTACTGATGTTTTATTACCAACCAAATTTTATTACGTTCCTTCTAATGCAACTTTCATTAATGCTTTAAAAAAAGAAGTTCTCTCTTTTGGCTAATTTTTCATCAAAATAATTTTCACCTATTATTTTATAGACATGGTAATAAATTCATACAATTTCTCAATATTAATAAACCCATTAAAAAAAGCTCTTTGATTTATTACAAAAATACGCCAATTTTTTATATTACAGCGATAATTTCATTACAAACTGTTCCCCAATTGGACCGCTTTTTCTTGTACCTGTGTCTTCAAATCCTACTGTTGCATAGAGCTGTTGGGCAGGAACATTTTTATGATTGACTGCTAAAACTATTTCATTACAATTAGGAAATTCAGCTTTAACAAAATCGCTTAAGACGATCATACCTTGTTTGGCATAACCTTTTCCTTGATGCACATGATCAACAGATAATGCGGTTAACAACATAGCTTTCGGTTAACTGAATACTCCTTTACTCGTTCAGTTGAATGTAATAAAAAGAAACCAACAGGTACATTATTATTAACAATCAAAATTCTATGTTGTCCTTCTGTCACCTCCAAAACCTTACTAGGCAATGCAGTAAACTTTACTTGTTCTTCGGGGAGTTTAAAAGAAGATAAGGTTTCAAAATATTCATCCGAAAAATGTTTTAACTCAATGCAATCAATTTTATCCATAGTCTTTATTGCTCCTTATTTTCTTTATATTTTATCACAAGCATAACAATAAGAACATATATTCGTTTTGTTATTGTATTATTTCTACAAGTTTTGTTTAGCAATTCTAGACGATGAGGATATAATTAGGCTACTCTTTCCTACCCAAATGACTCTACTTCAATATATCGACGACAATCACCCCTAATTCCATTTTCTTGGACTAATCATAGTACATTAGCAACAAATTTAATAAAGACTATTTTCTAATTGATTTTCGTACATAAATATAAACACCTAAACATTTTGAACCAGATAAAGTCTTTATCTCCCTGTTCATTTTTACATAATTTACTTAAGAATAGCGCCTTACTATCCGTCTACTACAAAATAAAGCACTTGAAAAGATCATAAAAAATTCCTGGATGTACATCATAATAATGAACTTATAGGAATAGCTAAAGCGACGTTCTTAATAATCATTCGTACATAACCTTGTCATTTTGTATCGCTGTATCGTACTTAAGAAATAACAATTTTTCTTTTTTATCAAGCTGTTTTCGCATTAATTGTTGTTTTTCGTACTTAATCATTAACTTATCTACAAAAAATAATGTCAACTGGCTAACAAATCATTTTTTGTTACTCTAATATTGTCACGTTAGTAACAAAATATATAAAAAAACCATTTACACTAATAGCAATTGCATAAAACCTAGTTAATTAAAAGCAGCATATTTTTTGATTCATTTATAAAGGTGTGCATAACATGGATTATTATCATATAACAATCGAGATTTTTTTTGGCTTTATTGCGTTATTTTTGGTCACAAAAATGTTAGGGAAATCACAAATCACACAAATTACTACTTTTGATTTCATATCTGCACTTGTACTCGGCGAGTTAGTCGGAAACGCATTATTCGATGAAAATACAGGGTTAGGGCAAATAATTTATTCGGTTGCGATTTGGGGATTATTAATTTACACGATGGAAATGATAACTCAAAAATGGAAGAGAACGAGAGCTTTTCTTGAAGGTAAACCATCAATTGTTATTAACAAGGGACAAATTAATTATAATGAATTGAAGAAAAACAAACTTGATATTAATCAATTACAACACCTTCTACGAACAAAGGATGCATTCTCTATTCGGGAAGTTGAATACGCATTACTAGAAACAGATGGAACTGTTAACGTTCTTAAAAAATCCAAATATGCTGCTCCAACACGTGATGATATGAATTTATCTAAAGAAAATGTTGTACTATCAAATACTCTAATTAGTGATGGGGAAGTACTCTGGGAAAATTTAGAGGAAGTTGGCTTCGATACAAAGTGGCTTCAAGGGCAAATTCAAGTTCACGGTGCAACAAAGTTTTCAGAAATACTTTACGCAGAATGGAGAGAAGGAGAGGGATTACACGTCCAGAAGTATTAATGCCTCTCCTTTCTATTAGACTTCGTAATAAAAGTACTTTATGTTTACTTTTGACTATCTAAATTCAACTGACTTTCCGCTTCATTTACACCGTTTTTTGACTTCAAAACAGTTAAAAACATCAACATCAAACTCACTACTCCACTCCAACCTAATATACCTAAGCCATGATCAAATGATTTCTTTCCAAAAAAGAGTATACCTTTGCAGGGCTCGACGCTAAATCGGAAAGGTACCCATGAGTACAACCAATTTCTAGTCACTACTGGTAGAAGTTCAGGAGCCACTGACAGAATAGGTAAGGAAAAAAAGAACAAGAGAATAAGAATTGGAACTGTCATATAGCCAACCCAATATAATAATGCGTTTTGAATCAAAAAAAAGCAAAGTCCTGTGAATAGGAGTAATATGAACATCTCTCCACGATTTGGAATATTTACGCTTAATAATCTTTCTGCTATCAATAAAACAAGACTAGCGATTAGCGTAATAACAATAGCTCCTCCCATTAATTGACTCACAATTGATCGGCTAGTTGGGGTTTGAGTTAATTTCTGACTAAAAAGGAGACTTGTCAATCATTCACACAATTTCCCATCATCATCACATATTTTTCTCATCTTTTTAATGTATCTTATTTGTTATGAACGGTACTTAAGACACACCTCTCTCTTTGAGTCCAACAGTTATTGGACTTTTTTTGTAGTCAAAAGATCGTTTTTTCATACTTGTTGCTGTTTTTAGAAGGTTGTTTTCGCAGATTGTTACTTTCGTATTAAGAAATAAAATATATAAACTCGTGGCGCTATCATCTCTCATATATAACGAAGTCAATTGCATAAATTTCAAAAAGAGATTAATAAAAAAACCAACTCAAATTTATCACATCATAAAAAAATATTAGCTGCATTAATACATAACAGCTAATACCTAGTTATTGTTTATAAATATTGTGAATTCCAACAAACAACAAATGACGAAGCACATATTAGCATTCTGGATGTGTCAAACTAGTACAAACATTCACTAGCTTTTCCAGTTAAATGATAGCGCAAAATCTTTTATAGATAACTCTACTAAGTCGTCCTTTACTAGCTTAGTAGCGTACGCGGTTATCGCTGTACGATACAGCATCCACGATGATACGAATGGCAAAGAAATCTCCCAGGCCTCACATGCATCTCTAACTAATTCTTCATGACTAACACCGGCTTCTTTCAACTTGAAGTAGTCACTCATCCAATCTAATATTTGATGGTGGTATACGATATTGCCTCTAATAGTCCGTTGATAAGCAGTTTCAAACTCGCCGTGTCCAGGTACTACCCCGTAACAATCGATTGTCAAACACTTCTCTAATGTATTTATTGTATGTTGGCAATCTACAATATAAGGAATTTTATGTTTTTGAAGCTGCTCTAAACTAAAATAAGCATCACCACAATATAAAATTTCATTGATTTTTATACCCATTTGATTTTCACTATGTCCTGGAAATGAGATACATTCAAACGTAAAAGCACCTATTTCATGGTTACCTTCATTTAGTACTTGGTCAACTCTAATAGCTTCACCTTCCAAGAACTTATTTCTCATTTCCGGTAAAGGATGGTTTCCTTGAAATAAATATATTGGCTCTAAAATAGGATACCGTAAAATCGCCTCCTCAATTGGAGGAGCCATCGTAAATACATCTTTTGTTTTTTGTAAATGCGCAGCACCTCCAAAGTGGTCTGCATGTGCATGTGTAATAAATAAGTGAGTAAGTGGTAACTGTTCTTTATCAAGCTCTTTAATTACTTTTTTTATTGTACTCTTATCTAGACCTGCGTCAATTAACAAGCCTTGGTCACCTGCTTTAACATAACCAATATTGACCGCAGCATGAAAATAATAACAATCGTGTTGAATATTGCATAACTTCATTTAGTAGTACGCCTCCAATACTCAGACTAGTTCATTTATATATTTCCCTTTACCAGTAATTTCGTAATATAGCTTATCTTCATTTTCTTTCACTTCGTATTTTCTTTTTTGAAGTATTGATATTGGAAATGATTGTTCTTGTAGCCGTACATCTATTGTAGACTTATAAACTGGATTAAATTTCATCATATCTTGCTTGAACGGAATGGTGCGAAGTGCGTATAAACTGTATTGCTCATGATTAATAGGTGCAATTAAAGTCATAGCTATCACCTTCCTTTATATATAAACATTCGATAAGATGCAAGTTTTTTCCTGTATAACTCATAATATTCCAAAACTTCTCGCTTAAATACTAATCAATTAATTGTTGTTTTTCATACTAAGAATAAAAACGTATACTTTATATGTTTATACATCTTTTCTACTGCAAAGCGCACAAGCGTATAAAACTACTTCTTACGATTGTTTACAAATGCAATAAAGTTTTCCTTCGAACAGAGACACTAATTAAAGCATCTCACACCTGTTTACAAATCTCTAAAATAATGCTCCTAGCTTTACAAAGTTTTAGGTCCAAAACACTTAACCTAATATATGGAAAATCATAGAAATACTTTGTGCAAACCCTAAGTATCAACAAATTCTTCAATTCAACTTTTCCTCCATTCACCATTTTGTTATGATAGAAAGGTTAAAAATATACAAGCCATTAGGAGGGTCCTTCATGGACTGTGCAATACATCATGATTGCCTTATTGAACTAGATTCTCAACATAGAGAAAATCTCCAGCGCCTCTATGAAAACAGTCTTCGAGGAGAAATTACTTGTAAAGATTGTGGGGCAGAAGTCCGATTATATCTAGGTATGTCAAAACAACCACATTTTTATCACAAAAAAACACCCTGTCAAAACGCTAAGACGTTATCAGTTCATCAACCAAAAGAAAGGGAAGCTGAGAACACTATTAATTATGTTGAACAAAATGGATTTCGAATACCAAAATCACGTACTATTTCATCAACCGTCTTGGAAAAGCAAATGATATGGCAGCCTGCAAAAACCGTAAAAACAACCCAAATATTTAAATATGAAACAACAAAAGAGTACGTTAAATACGCAACCAACATTCAGCTAGATTCATTACAATGGGATGCGGTAAAGCATACAGAAGGTCCACTTCTTATTCTTGCTGGTGCTGGGAGTGGAAAGACTCGTGTTTTAACTACAAGAACACTCTATATGATTAAAGATAAAAAAGTAGATCCAGCTAGCATGATACTCGTTACATTTACAACTAAAGCGGCAAAAGAAATGAAACAACGCCTACTTTCTTATGGGATATCATCATCAACGATCAGTCGCATGGTAATAGGAACTTTCCATAGTATTTTTTACAAAATACTTCTACACCACACCCCTGAGCAATGGCAAAGTGACAAACTTATCAAATGGGAATGGCAAAGAGAACAGCTTGTTAAACAAGCAGGAATGGAAATCAGTTTAGATGAAAAGCAGTTTGCTTACGACGAAGCACTTCAAAAAATTAGTTATTGGAAAAACACATTGTTGGAACCGATGGATATAAAACCGACAGACGAATGGGAAGAAAAGCTAGGATTTTTATATTTACGCTACGAACAATTGAAACAAGAAAGATCTTTATTCGACTTTGACGATATGCTTGTTGGTTGCTTACGGCTTTTCCAAAATAATGATCAACTGTTAAAAAAGTATCAGCAACGCTTCCACTATTTTTTAATTGATGAATTTCAAGATATTAATAAAGTCCAGTACAAGATCATTCAATTGCTCTCAAATCATACAAAAAACCTTTGTGTAGTTGGGGATGATGATCAATCAATTTATGCCTTTCGAGGAAGTGATCCATCATTTATTTTACATTTCTCTACAGATTATCCTAACTGCAAAACAGTTATATTAGCAGAAAACTATCGTTCTACACATCATATTGTCCAAAGTGCAAATAAAGTTATATCAGAGAATAGTATTCGTCATCAAAAAAATATGATATCACAAATTAATAACCAACATGTTCCAACTGTTTTTTATCCGTATGATGAAGAAGAGGAAGCTACAATGATTGTCACTGATTTAAAAGAAAAAATCGCAAATGGTGCAGAGCCAAATGACTTTGCGATCTTTTATCGAACACACTCCGCTTCTAGAGCCCTATTTGAGAGGTTGACACAGTCTAGCTTACCTTTCACTATTGAACAGGATAGTGAATCTTTTTACCAAAGGAGAACTGTTAAAAGCTTGGTTGCACATTTACGCTTAAGTTTAGACCCAAATAATAGCAATGCTATTCGGGATATCTTAACAGCACAGTTTTTAAAGCAATCAATCTATCAAGATTTGAAAGCAATTACTATATTAGAAGATTGTTCATTTGTAGATGGCCTAGCATTTCTTCAAAATGTCCAACCTTTTCAAAAAAGAAAGTTACAAAAAATAGTACCTTTGTTTACAACTTTAGCTAGTCTACAACCAATCAAAGCTATAGAAAAAATCGAACAAGAGATGGGCTTTGCTGAATTTGTTAAAAAAAGAGGGAATGAAGGCAATGCCATTGAAAGAGGGTCAGATGATGTTCGTGACTTAAAGGTTGTTGCTAAGAAATTTGAAAATCTTACCCAGTTCGTTGAGCACATTGATCACATGATTGCAATGAATAAAGAAATGAAGGAGCTTAGTAAGCAGTATAACAACTCAATCACTTTATCAACAATCCATCGAGCAAAGGGGCTAGAGTATAAAAACGTATACGTGTTAGGAGCTGTGGACGGTAGCCTTCCACACGATTATGCATTAGAATCGTTTCGAAATGGAGATATTCGTATCCTTGAGGAAGAGCGACGCTTATTGTATGTTGCCATGACACGTGCGCAAGACTCTTTATACTTGTCTATACCTCATATGCGACGTGGTAAAAAAGCTAAGCGATCACGTTTCTTAGCTTCAATAATAAGATAATATGCTTTTTTATCTTTTTTGTACTTTTATAAAATGACTACCGGTGAACAAGACTTTACACGGTTTTCATGATTTATATAAAATAAAAAGCTACGAATCTTAGTACGAAAAATATTTACCAATGTGGATACAACCAGACATATTGAGCAAATACCGATACTCATCAGCTCAATTTCTATTGAACGCATTAAAGCTATTTAATAAAGCATTTTTTTGCCTTGTCACTTAGGTGATAGTCTTTGGAGCTGTAAAATTCGATGGTCATCTTAGTGCTTATAATTTTGAAAACAATCAAGAAAGAGCTAGTGATCGAGTTATCCTAGCTCTTCGTTCTTTAAACATACACTTGATTACCTTCGTATTGTAGTCCTTTTAGTTTCCATCAATATTTATATTTTTCACCTTATATATATAAATTTGTTAATATTAATAAGCTAGATATACACAATTAGACGAAGGTAGAATTATTTCTCACTCTTTGACATTAAGATGTTTCAAACTATGTGATCACTGGGTTAATAAAAGAATGGGAAACCAAAGCGTCTTATTCCAAAGAAAGGAAATCCAAAACGACCAAATCTACGGAATCTACGTGGATAGCCACCAAAACCACCAAAACCATATCCAAATCCACCATTAGGGTCGTTAACAAATTGTTGTTGCTCTTCTCTGTTCGCAACTTCCCCCATTGGAACTAACATCACTACTGAATCTCCTTGCGTACCTACAATTATTCCGTCATAATGGCGTCCATCTTTCATTTCCACACAGACAAAGTGGTGCTTATACTTTCTACAGAAGTCCTTCATTTCTTCGGGACTGTGAGCTGGCATTACTTTCTCGTGTGCTGGCATGACATTTTCTTGCATTGGCATCACATTTTCTTGTGCTGGCATAACGTTTTCTTGCATTGGCATCACATTTTCTTGTGCTGGCATGACATTCTCGTACATCGGCATCACATTTTCTTGTGCTGGCATGACATTCTCGTACATCGGCATCACATTTTCTTGTGCTGGCATGACATTCTCGTACATCGGCATCACATTTTCTTGTGCTGGCATGACATTCTCGTACATCGGCATCACATTTTCTTGTGCTGGCATGACATTCTCGTACATCGGCATCACATTTTCTTGTGCTGGCATGACGTTCTCGTACATCGGCATCACATTTTCTTGTGCTGGCATAACGTTCTCGTACATCGGCATTACATTTTCATGCGCTGGCATGACATTCTCATACATTGGCATGACATTTTCATGCGCTGGCATCACGTTACCGTTCCAAGGCATCATATTCCCATGCATTGGCATGACATTTCCATGCATCGGCATGACATTTCCATGCATTGGCATGACATTTCCATGCATTGGCATGACATTTCCATGCATTGGCATGACATTTCCATGCATTGGCATGACATTTCCATGCATTGGCATGACATTTCCATGCATTGGCATGACATTTCCATGCATTGGATTGTGCATCTGATTATGCATATGTGGATAATAATGATTCAACAGTTCATACCTCCCTTATATTTTTCTATGCTATTTTATTCAAATATCGGGATGTTGACACAGGTTTTCACAATTTCATGTAGAGAAATACCCAAGGAATGAATTCTACACCTGCATATGTAAGGTTATACAAATAGACTCTAGCTTGATAGAATAACTAAGTAAAGGCTTTTTACACTTGACTAGGAAATAAGTATACATAGAACGATACTAATATCATCTTTTCTTATACGATTCGCTAGGAACATATAACGCGTTGTAATAGAGTAAAAAACCATCAATGATACTAAAATAAAAATATACTCATACGTGCTCAGTAGCACATGAAAATTATGTGTGCCAAAAATTTTCGTCAGCACTAAAATATAATTATAAATAAGTGCTAAAGTTCATACTATAACTTGGGAAAGGACGTAGTAACTTTAACGAAAACTGATATTTCATTAAAGTAAAAATCCGTTACCTCCCTCTGACTTCACCCTCCTTAAAGAAAAAAAACTTCCAAATGGAAGAGTTTAATTATAGATGAGGATCTATTTCATTGTTACAGCTTGAAATCAGGTGGAGCTTGTTCTCCACCTGATACGTAAAGTTAGTTTAGCTTGAAGGAAGTCACTTTTTGTTTAACATATTTGCAATCGTTCCAAAATCAATCTTTTTCCCATCATTAATAATAGAACTGACGATTTTGTCCTCAAGTTCTTTTGGAACGTCACGTCTAGCTAACTCAGCTACTCTTTTCACAATTTGCCTAACTTGTTTTTCGTCTTGGAAGTTTGCATGTTGTACTGAATTGGCTAATTCGAAAACATCCTTCATTTTGACTCCTGTTTTCTTCTCAATATTTTTAAATAAATTATTATCCATCCCTAAGCCTCCTAACGTGATATATCATATGACTTGATATGCTCAGGTGTGACCGTCACTATAAATGTTCTGTTCGTATCATCAAATTTTTTGTATACTATAAAATATACTTTCAAAGGAAAGTGGGACTCACAATGGATAAATTATTGTTCTTATCTCAAATTAGTTTGTTAGAAGAATTATCGAATGAAGAGTTGCAAGTAATTGATGAATTAAGTTCGATGAAGCCAGTCAAAAAAGGAACAATTATTATAGATCCTAATCTTCCGATAAAAGCTTTGTTTTTATTAAAAAAAGGACAAGTTCGCCTATATCGTATGAATGCACAAGGAAAAGAGTTTACATTAGATATTTTAACTGATGGAAATATTTTCGGAGAAACATCTACCCTCTCTCTTATAGACGATCAAGTATATGCACAAGCAATGACTGACACATATTTATGTGTGATGGGGAAATCAGAGTTTGAATCATTTATCGAGAAAAATCCAAAAATTGCCTTAAAATTTATTTCAATACTCTCTGCTCGGTTAAAAGATATTTACGAGATGAGTGAAAAAATAGCACTTGGCGATGTAAAATATCGTGTCTTATATTTATTACTGAAACTTAGTGAAAAATCCGGCAAAAGAAAAAACGAGTGGCAAACAATTGAAATGAAGCTTACGCACCAGGATATTGCTACAATGGTCGGATCAACCCGAGAGACGACAAGTACAATCATAAGCCAGCTTAAAAAGGAAGGGTTTCTTAAGAAAGGAATTCGCTCATTAGCAATTCATGTCGACAATGTAAATAAACACATTCATAGTCAGTACTGAAGAGCGCTAATATTATTTTTTTAGAATTTGTTGCTACTGTAACTAGATTAGAAAACAAAATAGTTGTATTCGTGTTATCTTCTTCATCCTTTAATCGAAAAACAGCTAATTAAAATTTTGGTGCATTTTTGTTTGTACTTATATTTGAGTTTCTGATGATATAATTTTTATAGTCTTTAGAAAAGAAGCCAGGAAGCCTAGTTGTATACTCAATTATTTTTTAGAATGAAAACAACATGCCATACGAAAACAGCAATTTGTTTTCTAGGAAGAGCAAAATAAGTTTCCAAAATAATAATAGGAGGCTGGGACATAACTAGCTAAAAAAATAAAGAGAGGTGAATTTGAGCTTACTAAAATTCAC